>NZ_JAUQXO010000066.1:0-92754 GCF_030834625.1 Geobacter sp. | reverse complement strand
TTTGCATCCCTGATGATATCCCTTATCTCACGGACCACCGACTTGAGCCGGAAATCGCCGTACAGACTGCTGAACGCCGGCACCGCAATGGCGCTCATGATACTGATGATGGCAACCACAAGGATGAGCTCAAGGAGCGTGAAACCTTTATTGCATCGGACATTCCCAACATAACCTGAAACGTGTACTTGCCGCATCCCGGCACCCCCTGCACAGATAACATAAAAAAAAGCCGCGCAATAATTGCACAGCCCTCATTAAATTACAACACATTTATTAGCATCAACCAACTATCACTCCATGCCATACTCCTTCAATTTGTAGAGAAGAGCCCGGTGGCTGATCTCCAAAAGCCGGGCCGCGTGGGTGCGATTTCCGTTGGTCTTGTCGAGGGCGCGGCGAATGAATTCCCGTTCGAGTCGCTCCTCGGCCTTCTTGATGGAAAGATGGTCTTCCTCCGGATAGACCACCGCCCCACCAATACTACTGCCCCGCAACGCATCGGGAAGAGCCTCGGGGCCGAGGACATCAGCGTCGCACAGGATGAGTGACCGCTCGATGCAGTTCTCCAGTTCCCGAACGTTGCCGGGCCAGCCGTACCCGGCAAGGAGCCGCAGCGCCTCGGGGGAAACCCGCACCCCCGGCCTTCCCAAAGCCGTGCCGTGCTTTTCGAGGAAATGGGCCGCGAGGAGCGGCACGTCCTCAAGCCGCTCCCGCAGGGGCGGAAGGGTGATGCCGAAGACGTTGAGGCGGAAGAAGAGGTCCTCGCGGAAGCGTCCCTCCGCCACCTCCCGCTCCAGGTCCCGGGAGGTGGCGGAGATGACCCGCACGTCCACCTTCGTGGTACGTTCGGCCCCCACCCGCCTCACCTCCCCCTCCTGGAGGACCCGCAGGAGCTTCACCTGGAGCGAGGGGGGCATATCGCCGATCTCGTCCAGGAAGAGGGTGCCTCCGTGGGCCTCCTCGAAGAGCCCGGCCCGGTCGGCAGCGGCGTCGGTGAAGGCGCCGCGCACGTGGCCGAAGAGCTCCGATTCCAGGAGGTTCTCGGGAATGGCTCCGCAGTTCACCGCCACGAAGGGGCCGTCCCGGCGGCTGCCGTTGTGGTGGATGGCCTTGGCCACCAATTCCTTGCCGGTGCCCGATTCGCCGAGAACGAGAACCGATGTCTTCACGTCGCAGACCTTGCGGATAAGCTCGAAGATTTCCCGCATCCGGCCGTTACGGCTCACGATGGCGCCGAAGGAGTACTCTCGGCCGATCTCAGCCCGCAGCCGCCGGTTCTCCGTTTTAAGCCGTTCCCGCTCTTCGGCCTTCTTGAGCACGAGCAGAACCTCGTCGTTCCTGAAGGGCTTGGAGACGTAGTCGTAGGCCCCCTCCTTCATGCACTGGAGCGCCGTATCGATGGTGCCGTAGGCCGACATCATGATGATGGTGCCGCCGATGCCGGCCTCCTGGGCCTTGCGGAGAAAGCCAAGCCCGTCCAGTACCGGCATCCGGATATCGCAGATGATGAAGTCATAGGGATGCTCCCGCGCCATGGCGAGGGCCCGCTCCCCGTTCTCCGCCTCATCGGCATGGTAACCGTTCTTGCGCAGCATCGCCCACAGCATGTGCCGCAGGTTTTCCTCATCGTCAATAACTAGCACCCGTTGTTTCATTGCCCCATCCCTTCATCCGTCACGTCGCCAACGACCGGCAGCCAGATGACAAACCGGGTCCCCTTCCCCACGATGCTCTCCACGGTGATCCGACCGCCGAAGGAATCGACTATGCGGGCCGAGATGGCGAGCCCGAGGCCGGTTCCCTTGCCGGGCTCCTTGGTGGTGAAGAAGGGGTCGAAGATCCGCCCGAGCCCCTCCGGTGCAATACCGCAACCGGTATCAGCCACCTCGATGCGGACGCAGGGGACGGGTTCGCCTTCAGTGGCAAAGGGGGCATGGAATGCGCCGCCGAAATCCCCCCTGCGGCGTCCGCTACGGGGAGATGAATCTTCGGCCTGGACGGGAGGCGTGAACCGGCTTGCGCTGGTCCGGACTTCAAGGCTGCCCCCCTGGGGCATGGCGTCCCGGGCGTTGATGAACAGGTTGATGAGCACCTGCTGAAGCTGGAACGGGTCGGCCTCGAGCAGGGGAACCCCGTCAGCTGCCTTCACGGTCACCACAATCCCCTTGAAGGCCCCCTGCAGTTCAAGCATCTCCACGGTCGAGGTCACGAGAGCGGCCGCGTCGAAGGTCTCCGTGGCCCCCTCGACGGGTCGGGCAAAGTTGAGCAGGTCGCGCACGATCCGGTCGATCCGCTCCGCATCCCGCTCGATACGGCGGAGGTAATCGGCCTTCCGGGGGTCGTCGGCCAGCTCGTCCATCAGAAGCCCCGCATACCCCATGATTGCCGTGAGGGGTGTGCCGATCTCATGGGCGGTCCCCGCAGCCAGAAGCCCCACCGACGCCAGCTTCTCGGAGCGGAGCGCCTCTTCCCGGGCCTCCAGGAGCTCCCGGTTGGCACGCTCCAGGGACCGGACGTGGCGGTCAGCCTCCTCCTGCTTGGCCCGCAGGGCGTCGACCATGCCATTGAACGAATCGGCCAGCTCGGCGATCTCCCGCCCACCGGCCACCGCGGCCCGGTGGCTGAACTCGCCCCGGCCGATCCGCTCGGTGGTAGCCAGGAGCCTGCGCACCGGGACCACGATGAAGCGGGAGAGGAGAAACGAGCCGACCGCCAGAAGAAGAAGAAAATCGAGGACGCAGTAGGCCAGGAACAGGTGCCGCGACTGGGCCAGGAGCTTCTGCTCTCCCCGCAGCGACAATTCGAGCCGGACAGTCCCGACGGTGCTCCCTCCCTGCACAATGGGCGCGTAGCGACGGAGGGTTGCACGCCCCTCGGGGAACCGGCTGGCCTCGGAGCCGGTCGTTATGGTTTCGGCGAGCATCCCGTCTTTGGGCACTTCCTTGCCGAGGGTATAAAGCACCGCGCCGTCGCGCCCCACCACCGTGAGCCCCACGAACTCCCCTTCATGGGCGAGCCGGCGTGCCAGGGTGCCGGCCGGCGATGACGCGATGGTTGAGAGGTCAGGCGGGAGCAGGGCCGTGAAGGAGGCAAGAAGAATGCGGGCCTTGTCGTTTTTCTGCTGCAGGAGGTCGTTCTCGGCGGTCTTGAAGGAGATGAGGCTGAGCAGCACCCAGGTGAGGACCAGGATGAACGAGAGGGATGAGAGGATCAGGAAGCTGAGGCTGAAGCGGAACTGCTTCATGGTGGCCTCCCTAGCGGGCGCCGAGGGTCAGGTACCACGTGATGATCGCCTTGCCATAGAAGATGTAGAGCACGGCACCCGCCGCCAGGAACGGGCCGAAGGGGATGGCGAGTTTGCCGTCCTTTTTCTGGATGAGCATGAGGGTTACGCCGACCACCGACCCGATGAGGGACGAGGCGAAGATGATGAACGGCACGGACCGCCAGCCGAGAAACGCCCCCATCATGGCCAGGAGCTTGATGTCGCCTCCCCCCATCCCCTCCTTCTTCGCGAAGAGTTCATAGAGCCAGGCCACCAGGAACAGACTCCCGCCGCCAGCCACAATGCCCATGAGGGAGCTCTTCCAGCCGAGCCACGGGAGCACGAAGGAGCAGGCAAAGCCGACGACGATCCCCGGCAGGCTGATGACGTCGGGGATGATCTGGTGGTCGAGATCAATGAAGGTGATGGCCACCAGCGCCGAGCAGAAGACGAAGAGGACCAGGAAGGTGGGGGAGGGGCCGAACTTCAGAAAGAGTGCCAGGGTGAGGAGGCCGTTCAGCAGTTCGACAAAGGGATAGCGGGGCGAAATGGGAGCGCCGCAGTCGCGGCACTTTCCCCCCAGGATCAGCCAGCCGAGGATCGGGATGTTGTGCCAGGGCCGTATCCTGGCGCCGCAGGCGGGGCAACGGGACGGGGGCGAGACGATGGACTCCCCTGCCGGGAGCCGGTAGATGCAGACATTGAGGAAGGAGCCGACCGCGGCGCCGAGGAGAAAGGAGAATATGGCGAAAATTACCACTGGGGACATGAAATTATCCTGTAAGTAATCCTGAAACAGTAGTCAGAATAACACGGAGCAACGGAGCAACGGAGAAGTCAATGCTTAGACCAAAAACTTCTAGGTGTGATTCAAAGCAGGGATGCTAGAAAAGCATCTTTCTCAGATATTACTCCGTTGCTCCGTGTTTCAAATTTTTTCTTCATTCAACACCACTTGCTGAAGTTGAGGTACGACTGACCCGCGTGACCGAGGACCGGGGTGAACTGGTCGGCCGGGGCGGGCCTGCTGAACAGAAACCCCTGCATGTCCCGGCAGTTCAACGCCCGCAGCACCTCCATCTGCTCCACGGTTTCGACCCCCTCGGCCACCACCCGCAGATTGAGCACTTCGGCCATGGTGATGACGGCGCCGGCAATGGCCTCATCGTCGGGGTTGGAGGCGATCTCCCGCACGAAGGAGCGATCGATCTTGAGGGTATGGACCGGAAACTTCTTCAGGTACTGGAGCGACGAATAGCCGGTACCGAAATCGTCGATGGCGATCTGGACCCCCATCCGCTCCAGCTGCCGGAAGGTCCGGATCGTTCCCTCGGCATCGTCCATGAGGATGCTCTCGGTAACCTCGATGACGAGCCAGCGGGGGGCAAGCCCCGTCTCCGCCAGGACCCGCGCCACGGTCTCCGCCAGGTTTCCCTGCTGGAGCTGGCGGGGGGAGAGGTTCACCGCCACCTGCATGGTGGGGTAGCCCGCGTCCTGCCATGCGCGGTTCTGAAGACAGGCCGTCCGCAGCACCCACTCCCCCAGGGGGACGATGAGACCCGTCTCCTCGGCCAGGGGAATGAAGCGGGCCGGCGGCACAAGCCCCATGGTGGGATGCTGCCAGCGGACCAGAGCCTCCATGCAGGTGATCTGGCCATGCTCCACGTTCACTTTGGGCTGGTAGTGGAGGATGAATTCGTCCCGTTCCAGGGCCCGGTGCATGTCGTTTTCCAGGGAGAGCCGCTCGAAGGCCCGGGTGTTCATCTCCGGGGTAAAAAGCTGGCAGTTGTTGCGCCCCTGTTCCTTGGCCCGGTACATGGCCACATCGGCATTCTTGATGAGGGCATCGCCGGTGCGGCCGTCGTGGGGATAGACACTGATCCCGATGCTCGTGGTAACGAACAGCTCGTGTTCGTCGATGACAAAGGGGTTTCTGAAGACGTCGACGATCTTCTGGGCCACCTTGAGGGCGTCTTTCACGTCAAGAATCGCCGAAAGATTAACGATGAACTCGTCCCCACCGTGGCGCGCCACAGTGTCACCCTCGCGGCGGCAGCAGTTTCTGAGCCGCTTTGCAACCGCCATGAGGAGTCTGTCCCCCACCGTATGGCCAAGGGTGTCGTTTATGAGTTTGAAGCGGTCCAGATCCAGGAACATGACCGCAAGGAGCTGTTTGTGGCGCTGGGCCAACGCCAGTGTCTGCCGGAGGCGATCGTTGAAGAGGCGGCGGTTGGGAAGCCCCGTCAGGGAATCGTAGTAGGCCATCTGACGGATCTGATCCTCGGCCCGGGTCCGCTCCTCAATCTGCTCTTCCAACATGGCCGCGTGGTCCCTGAGGTCGTCCATCAGGCGGAAGTTGCGCAACACGGCTGAGGCGGTGTGGGCGTACTGCTGGAGAAGCTGTTCGTCAACCTGGTCAAAAGGGTTGTCCATGCGGAACGCCGAGAGGCAGCCGGCCACCCTCCCCTCGTCGAAGATGGGCACCAGCAGGGCCGTATTCATCTCAACGACCTGAAAGAGTTCACAGCTTGCACGGCAGAACGGGGAAAGGTGGTCGACCCTCAGGGGGGTGCCACAGGCAGCCACCGCCGCGCAGACGTTGCCACTACGCAGGGGGACCGTGACCCCCTTCATCATCTGGTTCCAGGCGCCGGAGGCCGCCGTGAAGGTAAGCACGCCTCCCGGACGATCGATGGCGGTGAAAACAGCGGATCCAGCGCGGACAATGTCGCAGGCCCCGTCGCAGAGGACCGTATGGAGGACATCGGGGGCCCCCATGGACAGGAGTCTCCTGATCCAGAGGTCAAGCTTCACGAGGCCGTCATTATAGCGCTTCAGATTTGCCATGGGTTATAGGTGCCGAGTTGTCACTTCCTCAGTGTCTCCCCTGAACAGTCACAAATTTGACAGACAGGGGGTATGGGGACAAGACGATGCAAAACGCTTTCCACCCGCTCCGCAATGGCATAAAAAAACGCCGTTGAGATGCTCAACGGCGCCGGATTCCCCGATTATTTCAGATTTCGAATCTTGTCGAGACTCGCCAGGAGAACCTCTTTTTTCTGACTGAACTCCGCCAGCTTCTCCCGCTCCTTGGCCACCACGTCGGCAGGAGCACGCTCCACGAAGGAGGGGTTTTCAAGCTTCTTTGCCAAAAACTCGACATCCTTGTCCAACTTCCCGATCTCCTTGAGAAGCCGCTTCTCCTCCTCCACCACGTCCACAAGCCCCCGGAGAGGAACGGCGACCTCCACATCTCCCGCAACCGAGATCGCCGCGTCGACGGGCCGTACGAGCCCCGTACCGATGGCAAGGTCTGACACCCGCGCCAGGCTCATTATGTAGACCTCGTTCTTTTTCAGAAGCTGAAGGCTTGCCTCGGAGCCGCAGTTGAGGATCACGGCGATTTCACGGGACGGTGCAACGTCCATCTCGCCGCGGATGTTCCTGATCCCCCGGATCACCTCCATGACCAGCTCCATCTCGGCGGCACCGGCGACAAAATCCCAGGCGGGGTTCGGGGTGGGCCACTGAGCGGTCATGATGGTGGCCGTGGGGCGCTTGCCGGGGATCGCCTGCCAGATCTCCTCGGTGATGAACGGCATGAAGGGGTGGAGTAGCCGCAGGAGATGCTCCAGCACCTGCCAGAGGACGTAGCGGGCCGTCCGCTGACGACCCTCGTCTCCCCGGTAGAGGTCGTCCTTCACGAGCTCGATGTACCAGTCGCAGAACTCGCTCCAGGTGAAGCGGTAGAGGGTGTTTGCGGCATCGTTGTAGCGGTAGGCCTCCAGGGCCTCCCGGGTTTCGGCCGCGGCCGCGTTGAGCCGGTAGAGGATCCAGCGGTCTGCATTGGAGAGTTGCAACTCCGCCGGATCAACGGCGTCGGGATCGAACCCCTCCAGGTTCATGAGGGCGAAGCGGGAGGCGTTCCATATCTTGTTGGCGAAGTTCCGGTAGCCGGCGATCCGCTCTTCGGCGAGCTTGATGTCGCGCCCCTGGGCCGCGAAGGCCGCCAGGGTGAAGCGGAAGGCGTCGGTGCCGTACTGATCGATGACCACCAACGGGTCAATGACGTTCCCCTTGGATTTGCTCATCTTCTGCCCCTGGGCGTCGCGGACCAGGGCGTGGATGTAGACGTCGCGGAACGGCACCTCACCCATGAAGTGGAGCCCCATCATCATCATCCGGGCCACCCAGAAGAAGAGGATGTCGAAACCGGTCACGAGGCACGAGGTGGGGTAAAAGGTCTTGAGCTCCGGCGTCTGGTCGGGCCACCCCATGGTGGAGAAGGGCCAGAGGGCCGAGGAGAACCAGGTGTCCAGCACGTCGGTTTCCTGGCGGATCTCGTCGCTGCCGCACTTTTCACACCGGGTCGGGTCCACCTTGGCCACCGTGGTCTTGCCGCAGTGGTCACAGTACCAGGCCGGAATCCGGTGCCCCCACCAGATCTGGCGCGAGATGCACCAGTCGCGGATGTTCTCCATCCAGTCGAAGTAGGTGTTCTCCCACTGCTGGGGGACGATGCGGGTGCGCCCGTCCTTGACGGCGGCCAGGGCCTCCTCTGCCAGGGGGCCCACCTTCACGTACCACTGGAGCGACAGGTAGGGCTCCACCACAGTCTTGCAGCGGTAGCACCCCCCCACGGCCAGGGCGTGGTCGTCGATCTTCTCCAGGAGTCCCTGGGCCTCCAAGTCGTCCACGATCCGTTTCCGGGCGGCAAAGCGGTCCATTCCCTCGTACTGGTGGCCGGCGGCGTTGACGACCCCCGACTCGTCAAAGACGTTGACCACGTCGAGATTATGACGCCGCCCCACCTCGAAGTCATTGAAGTCATGGGCCGGTGTGATCTTCACCACGCCGGTGCCGAACTCCCGGTCCACGTAATCGTCGGCCACCACCGGAATCTGCCGGTTCATCAGGGGCAGGAGGACGGTCTTTCCCACAAGGTCGGCGTATCGCTCATCCTCGGGGTGGACCGCCACGGCGGTGTCGCCGAGCATGGTCTCGGGACGGGTCGTTGCCACCACCACGAAGCGCCCCGGCTGATCCACCACCGGATAGCGGAGGTGCCAGAGGCTCCCCGCCTTCTCCTCGTGCTCCACCTCGATGTCCGAGAGGGCCGTGTGGCAGCGGGGGCACCAGTTGATGAGGCGGTTGTCCCGGTAGATGAGACCTTCCTCGTAGAGGCGGACAAAGACCTCCCGCACGGCCCGGGAGAGCCCCTCATCCATGGTGAAGCGCTCCCGCTCCCAGTCGCAGGAGGCGCCAAGGCGCTTCAGCTGCCCGATGATCTGTCCCCCCGACTCCCCCTTCCACTTCCAGACCCGCTCGATGAACTCCTCGCGCCCCAGCTCGTGGCGGCTTTTCCCCTCGGCGGCCAGCTGGCGCTCCACCACGTTCTGGGTGGCGATGCCGGCATGGTCGGTGCCGGGCATCCAGAGGACGTTGTGGCCGCTCATCCGCTTCCAGCGGCAGAGGATGTCCTGGAGGGTGTTGTTGAGGGCATGGCCCATGTGGAGGGCGCCCGTAACGTTTGGGGGGGGGATGACGATGCTGTAGGAGGGCTTGTCGCTCACCGCTTCGGCGCGGAAGTACCCTTCCCGCTCCCACGTCTGGTACCATTTCTCTTCAACGGCCTGGGGTTCGTAGACCTTTGCCAGTTCCTTCTCTGCCATTGGCTTGACCTCTTTCATCTGCAAAATGAAAAATGGGGATGTGGCATCCCCATTTCAGCGTCAACAATTCTTGCCGGTCCGTGATCCCCGGTCTCTGGGCTCTAACCGCCTCCCTTTATCCGGCGAATCTCCTCCTTGATGAGGGTTTCGGCCAGATCGGGCACCACTTCCCATGCAATCCGCTCGATGACCTCCCGGGAGATGCGGGAGATGGCCGCCGCAAGCTGTTCCTCGGTGAGGGTAATGGTTCCGCCGGTCTCCACGCCGGAAGACGCTGCCGCAAAGGGCGCGGGCGCCTGCTCCTCCAGGGGAACAAACGCGAGACTCTCTGCAGCCGGGGTAAACTCTTCCTGCCGGGATGCCTCGAACGGCTCAATCGCAGGAACGAGCTCTTCGGAAATCTGCTTCTCGGAAATGGTCCCATAGGGTTCGATGCCGGCAGCGCTTTCCTCGCCGAAGACAAAGGCTTCCTCCAGGGGGGGAGCGGTGAACGGCGTCGGCTCGCCGGAAGCAAAAATGGCAGTTTCGTCCGGCTCCTCCGTGAAAACGAACTCGTCACCGACAGGGGCGACGCCAAACTCCACCGCCTCGGCGGCGGCAGGCTCCGAGCCGACACCAAAGACATCCCCGGTTGGTTCCAGCCCAAGGGGGACAGAAGCCGCGGTTGTGGCTGCGGCTGCCTCACCGGTCGCCACCTGGCCGAACTCGACGACATCCTCGCCGGTGACCTCATCCTCAAGCTCGAAAGCACCCCAAAGATCATCGGTGGGGGATGCCTCCTCGATCTCGAAGGCAAAGGGTTGCGGTTCCGGGATGGAAATACCGGCAGTGGCAGGTTCTAAACGGGAAGGAGACGCCATGGCGGGTTGTGGCGTTACAGGAACGGGCTCGTCGAATTCGATGGCAAAGGATTCCACAGGCTCCGCAGCTACAGGTGCCACGGCTGCCGCAACTGCTGCCGCTGCCGGTGCCACCGCCGGGGCAGCCACGGCCCGGCTCTTGCCGAGGTCCAGGAGACCTTTGACCTTGTCGATGAGCTGCTGGGACTCGAAGGGTTTGGAGATGAAATCGTCGGCACCGCACTGGCGGGCCTTCTCCTCGTCGAAGGGCTCGAAGGCGCCGGTCATGAGGAGAATGGGAACGGTGCCGAGGAGAGGATCCTCCCGTATTGCGGTACAGACTTCGTAGCCGGACTTGCCTGGCATGAGGGCATCCACCAGCATCACGTCGGGCTTGGTTTCGCGGGCCTTCTCCACGGCTGAGTCGCCATTGTCAACGACAGTCAGATCGCAATCCTCGTTGGCGAAAATGATCCCCACGACCTTCTGGATAGTGATGCTGTCGTCGGCAAGGAGAATCCTGTTGCCCATGAAAAAACCTCCTCGGATTGGAGCGTCGCAAGCCCTGAAAAACCGCGAACAACCGCGGAAAAACTAGCACAAGCCCCTGTGGGTGTCAAGATGTTTACCGGACCGGCGGGAGATCCGACATGGCTATTTCGGCGAGCTCCCGGAGGCCCGGATAGAGCATGGCGAAGGCAACCGAGGAGAGGTCGTTTCTGAGCTTCGAGAAGGCACGGGTGTTCCGGTAGTCGAGCCGTGCCGAGAGGAATATCACGAAGGAATCGTTCTCCGGATCGATCCAGATGGAGCTCCCAGAATAGCCGGTGTGCCCGAAGGACGCTTCGGAAAAACCGCTCCCCTTCGGGGAAGAAAAGGGTGACGCGATGTCCCACCCAAGCCCCCGGCGCACGGTGCCGCCGCGGGAGAAATAGGGAGCCGTCATCTGCCGAACGGTCCGGGCCTCGAGCACCCGCCGGCCGTCAAGCTCCCCTTCGCCCAGAATCATGCGGCAGAATCGGGCCAAGTCACCGGCCGTGGTGAAGATCCCGGCGTGCCCCGCCACGCCATCCAGGAGATGGGCCGAGTGGTCCTGAACCCTCCCGAACAGGGGGTTGCCTCCGGCGTCGAGGGTTGCCGCGCAACGGCCGGCCACGGCAGGCCCGGGGTTGAAGCAGGTCGTCCCCATGGAGAGGGGACCATAGACTCCTTCAGCCACCGTGAGATCCAGGGGGGCGCCGGTCACCCGCCGGACCAGCTCGCCGAGGAGAATGAAATTAATGTCGGCGTACCTGAAACGGTTGCCGGGCTCCCCCTTGAGTTTCTGGAGTGCCACTCCCTCGACGGCGCTCAGGAGCGGATTACCGGGGGCGATCGGCAGATCGTCGAGCCCCGAGGTGTGGGTCAGCAGATGCACCACGCGCAGTTCATCCTTCCCTCTGCCTGCGAACTCGGGAAACCAACGGATTAACGGATCAACGAGTGAAAGGCGTCCCTGTTCCACCAGCTTCATGACCGCCGGCGCCGTGGCCACCACCTTGGTGAGGGATGCCGCGTCGAAGATGGTGTCGGTCGTGACCGGTACCGCGCCGGGAACACCGGAAACCCTGCCGAAGGCCGATTCGTAGACGACCCCGTGGCGGTTCCCCACAAGCACCACCCCCCCAGCGATGAGCCCGTCGGCCATTGCCTTGTCCATAAGGTGTGAGACGGCACTCTGCCACGGGGAGGGAGCGATAGGGGTGTCGCCGGCGAACGCCGGCAGAGACGTGAAGAACAGGATGACCAGGGTGAGAACTTTGCGGGACAGCATGGGGGCCACCATTATATATCCTGACGATGGAGTAGCAGGCTACAGACCCTTTGGCAAAACAGAGGCCACAACCACACTCTCCACACACGACAAAGGGGGGTCACCCCCCCCTCCGTGCTCTCAGTTTATCCTGAATTCAACCGCTTTCAACAGCTTTCCCTCGCTGTCGAGGGCCTCGACCCGCCACATGCCGACGGAATCGCGATTAATGGGCCGTTTGCTCCAGGTGCGCCACTTCTTTCCCTCGACCTGAAGCTCCTGCTCTCCCGCTACCTGACCTTCCCGGTACCAGATGTGCCGGATGGTCGCCTCTTCTCCCGAGGGGTTAACGATTCTTGTGAAGCAGTAGAGGGCAGGAACCGACCGGTGGTTGATCCGCCGGACGGCGTCAATGGGGTTGTTGCGGGTTATCTTGGTCGTAACGGCCATCTCGGTAATCCGTAAACCGCCATTCTCGGCAAATACGGGTCCAGTAACCCAAAAAGAACTCAACAGAATTACCGCCACAAACGCAAACAGCCTTCTCATCAGCGTCACCCCCCATGCGGTTGAAGCCATATGCCCCTCAGGTTCGGTAATCGGCGTTGATCTTGACGTAATCATAGGAGAGATCAGACGTGTAGACCGTGGCCTCGCCGTCTCCAAGGTGCAGGTCGACAATCACGCTGAATTCCTTCTTTTTCAGGACCTCGGTCCCCCTCGCCTCCGCGTGGCCGCCAGCGAAGACGCCGTTTCTGACCATCTGCACATCGTCGAAGAAGAGCTCAGCCCGGTCGGGCTCCACCTCTGCCCCCGAGTAGCCCACCGCCGCGAATATCCGCCCCCAGTTAGCGTCCTGGCCGAAGAAAGCAGTCTTGACAAGGCAGGAGTTGGCCACTGCCATGGCGGCCCGCTTGGCGTCGGCGTCCGTCCGTGCCCCCTTGACGGCAATCTCCACGAACTTGGTGGCCCCCTCCCCGTCCTTGACAATGAGCTTTGCCAGGGTCAGCAGCACCTCGTCCAAAAGCCGCACGAAGTCTGCGGCGCCCTCACTCCCGCCAGAGAGCATCGGATTGCCGGCGGCGCCGTTGGCCATGATGATGGCGGTGTCGTTGGTGGAGGTGTCGCCGTCCACGGTGATGGCATTGAAGGAGCGCTCCACGCCGGCGGCGAAGACCGTCCGGAGCCAGGCGGGATCCACCGCCGCGTCGGTGACGATGAAGGCGAGCATGGTGGCCATGTTCGGCATGATCATACCCGCGCCCTTGGCGATGCCGGCAATGGTGTACCCCGTGCCGCCGGCCTTACCCGTTCGCACCTCCAGCTTGGGGAAAGTGTCGGTGGTCATGATGGCGCGGGCAACATCGTCGAGGGTCCCCCCCCCGAGCCCTTGGAGAAGGGGAGGAATCCCGGCGCGCATCCGCTCCATGGGAAGCGGCACGCCGATGACGCCGGTGGAGGAGACAAGCACTTCCTCCTCGGCGACTCCGAGCCCCTCGGCCACGAGCCGCGTCGTCTCCCGGGCGTCGTCCATACCCACGGGACCGGTGCAGGCGTTGGCGTTGCCGCTGTTGACAACAATCGCCCGGCAGGTGCCGTTTTCCGTCCTCTCCCGGTCAAGAAGGACCGGTGCCGCCTGCACCTTGTTGGTGGTGTAAACCGCCGCTACTGCAGCCGGCGTTTCCGAAACGATCAGCGCAAGGTCCAACCGTCCCGGCTTCTTGATGGCCGCCTCAACGGCGGAGAACTGAAATCCTTTGATGTTCATGGCGCATCTCCCTGTAGGGGCAACCCTATGTGGTTGCCCTCAAAAGGCGGCCGCGCGGGGCCGCCCCTACAAGACACAGATTATTTCCCGCAGCACTTTTTGTACTTTTTCCCGCTGCCGCAGCTGCACGGATCGTTACGGCCGGCGGTCTTCTTGCTCTTGGCCGGCTGGGGTGCCGCGGCGGGCTCGTCGCCGAGGTTGAAGACCATCTTCTTCTGGGCCTGCTTCTGCTGCTCCTCTTCCAACCGCTCCACGTCTTCCTCCCGGGCGATCTGGACCCAGAAGATCTTCTCCACCGTCTCCTCGGCGATGCGGGCCATCATGTCCATGAAGAGCCGGTAGGCCTCCTTCTTGTACTCCTGCTTCGGGTCCTTCTGGCCATAACCCCTGAGGCCGATCCCCTCCTTCAGGTGGTCGATGGAGAGGAGATGGTCCTTCCACTGGCTGTCGATGGCCTGGAGCATGATCACCTTGATGAGGTGGTCCATGAGCTCGTCGCCGAAGGAGGCCACCTTAGCCTCATAGGCCTCGTAGACCTTTTCCCGCAGAAGCTTGCGGAAACTTTCAGGGGCAAGCCGGTCCATGGTTTCAGCCGGGATGTCGGCCTGGAAGCCGAAGGTCTTGTAGATCGCCTCGCCGATGGCCTCCCAGTCCCACTCGGAGGCATGGACCTTCTCGATGGCGAAGGCCGAGGCGATATCCTCGATGGTGTCATCGAGCACCTGGGTGAAGTTGCCACGGATGTCCTCGCCTGCCAGGATCTCGCGGCGCTGGGTGTAAATCACCTCCCGCTGCTTGTTCATGACGTCGTCGTATTCGATGAGGTGCTTGCGGATCTCGAAGTTGTGGGCCTCCACCTTCTTCTGGGCATTCTCGATGGCCTTGGTGATCATGCCGTGGGTGATGGCCTCACCCTCCTCGATCTTGAGGAAGTCCATGATCTTGGAAACCCGCTCGGAACCGAAGATGCGGAGAAGATCGTCCTCCAGGGACAGGTAGAACCGCGATGACCCCGGGTCCCCCTGGCGCCCGGAACGGCCCCGGAGCTGGTTGTCGATGCGCCGTGACTCGTGGCGCTCGGTGCCGAGGATGTGGAGACCACCCAACTTCACCACCTCGTCATGCTCCGCCGCACACTCCGCCTTGTACCTGGCCAGAACCGCAGCGTACTCCTCATCGCTCGCCTCGGGGTTCTCGCGGCGCCACTGCTTGGCCAGCGAATCGGGGTTCCCCCCCAGCACGATGTCGGTACCGCGTCCCGCCATGTTGGTGGCAATGGTCAGCATCCCCTTGCGCCCCGCCTGGGCCACGATCTCGGCCTCACGCTCGTGCTGCTTGGCGTTGAGGACGTTGTGGGGAATCCCCTGCCGCTTGAGGAGCTCCGAAAGGACCTCGGACTTCTCGATGGAGATGGTGCCCACCAGGACCGGCTGCCCCTTCTCGTGGCAATCCTTGATCTCTTCGATGACCGCGGCGAACTTCTCCCGCTCGGTCTTGTAGATGACGTCAGGGAAGTCAGGGCGTAACAGCGGCCGGTTGGTGGGGATGACGGTCACGTCCAGCTTGTAGATTTTGTGGAACTCCTCGGCCTCGGTGTCGGCGGTGCCGGTCATGCCGGAGAGCTTCTCGTACATCCGGAAGTAGTTCTGGAAGGTGATGGTGGCCAGGGTCTGGTTCTCGTTCTCGATAACCACCCCCTCCTTGGCCTCGATGGCCTGATGGAGACCATCGGACCACCGGCGCCCTGGCATGAGGCGGCCAGTGAACTCGTCGACAATGAGCACCTCGCCGTCCTTGACCACGTAGTCCACGTCGCGCCGGAAAAGGGCATGGGCCCGCAGGGCCTGGTTCACGTGGTGAAGGATTTCCATATTTTGTGGGTCATAGAGGTTATTGATTTTGAGAAGCTTCTCCACCGTCAGAACCCCCTCCTCGGTGAGGGTGGCGGAACGGGCCTTCTCGTCCACGGTGAAATCGCCGGTGTAGGCCTTTCTCTTCCCCGACAGGGTGTTGGCCTCAACCTCCTTCATCTCCCCCTTCTTCAGGTGAGGGATGATTCGGTCGATGATGTAGTACTTGTCGGTGGAGTCCTCGGTGGGGCCGGAAATGATGAGCGGCGTCCGGGCCTCGTCGATGAGGATCGAGTCCACCTCGTCGACAATGGAGTAGTAGAAGGGGCGCTGCACGTAGTCATCCAGGGAGAACTTCATGTTGTCCCGCAGGTAATCAAAGCCAAACTCGTTGTTGGTGCCGTAGGTGATGTCGGAGGCGTAGGCGGCGCGGCGTTCTTCGTCGTCGATGCCATGGACGATGACCCCCACCGAGAGGCCCAGGAAGTTATAGATCCGCCCCATCCACTCGGAGTCGCGACGGGCAAGGTAGTCGTTCACCGTGACCACGTGGACCCCCCTGCCGGTGAGGGCATTCAGGTAGGCGGGGAGGGTCGCCACGAGGGTTTTCCCCTCGCCGGTCTTCATCTCGGCGATCTTGCCGCTGTGGAGCACCATGCCGCCGATGAGCTGCACATCGAAGTGGCGCATGTTATGGACCCGCTTGCCCGCCTCGCGGCAGACGGCAAAGGCCTCGGGAAGGAGGGAGTCGAGGGATTCACCCTTTGCGCAGCGCTCCTTGAACTCGGAGGTTTTGCCCCTGAGCTGATCGTCGGTGAGCGCAGCCATCTGCGGCTCCAGGCCGTTGATCTTTTCCACGATGGGCCAGAGGCGCTTCAACTCCCGCTCGTTCTTGCTGCCGACGATCTTCTTGATTATGGCTCCAAACATTACCTGGGATCTCCTGGGGGGATATTTTTTAGGGAAATGCAACGGGGAACGGTACCACAACGGGGGGAAATGCTCAATAGAATCGTGCGATGTGCGGCGATGGCATTCCGCCGCACGTTACGGGCCATACATCAATACTTCCTGTTGTCGAACATCCTTCGGGTCTTGCCCTCCGAGCGCGGAAGCTCCCCATAGGGGAGGACTGTCACCTCGCAGGAGACCATGAGGCTGTGCTTGACGGCGGAGGCAACCCGTCGGGCCAGCGCCGGGTCGTCGGCCGGCGCGCCGTCTTCGCTCCGTTCAACGCGGATGGTCATGTAGTCGCGGCCGTCGGCCCCATGGTCGAGAACCACCTGGAACTCGCTCCCAACCCCCTCCACGGTGTCGAGGATCTCGTCGATCTGCCCCGGGTAGATGTTGACGCCGCGGAAGATGATCACGTCGTCGGAGCGGCCCAGGATCCGGTCGTGGCGGGGGAAGGTGCAGCCGCAGGGGCAGTTGCCGGGGATCAGCCGGGTGAGGTCCCGGGAACGGTAGCGGATGAGGGGTGCCGCTTCCTTGCGGAGCGTCGTGAAGACCATCTCCCCCACTTCCCCCGGCGCCACCGGTTCGAGGGTCTCCGGGTCAAGGATTTCGAGGAGGTAGTAGTCGGCCCAGTAGTGGACGGCGCCGTTTGCACCCGGAGCAGCGCAGGAAAGGCCGGTGCCGGGACCGTAGACCTCGGTAAGGCCGGTGATGTCGTGGACCGATTCCGCCCCCAGGCCCTCCCGGATCTTGGCGAGCATCGCCTCGCTGGAGCGCTCGGCCCCGAGGATCACCTTCCGGACGCGAATCCTGTCCCTGAGCCCCCGCCGCAGAACTTCCTCCGCCAGGAGAAGCCCCATGGATGCAGTGCAGCAGACCACCGTGGACTGGAGGTCCGTGAGGAACGTAGTCTGAAGCTCCAGATTCCCCGGCCCCACCGGCACAGCCAGGGCGCCGTAACGCTCGCAGGCGGCCTGGAAGCCTGTTCCGGCGGTCCAGAGCCCGTAGCCGACGCAGATCTGCACCCGGTCCTCCCGGGTCACCCCCGCCAGCTCGTAGCAGCGGCAGAACATCTCGGCCCAGTCGTCCACGTCCTTTTGGGTGTAGCAGAGGATCTTGCGCTTCCCCGTTGTGCCGGAGGAGGAGTGGATCCGGACGATCTCCTCGAAGGGGGCCGACCGCAGCGGGAAGGGATAGCCGGCCCGCAGGTCGTCGGCGGTGGTGAAAGGAAGTCTGCCCAGATCGGCGAGGGTGCGGATATCCTCCGGCGACACGCCGGCCTGCTGAAACCGCTCCCGGTAGAAGGGAGAGTTGTTCCAGGCGTGGGCAACGGTCCATTGCACGCCGGCAAGCTGAAGCCGTTCAAGGTCGGTGGGGGAAGAGAAGGTGGCGGGGAAGCGGGTGAGCATCTGACAATTGTCTCCAGTACCGAATCATTTTTACAGCAATGCGCGCAATTGCATCGGCTGATTTGCAGGGAAAAGCGATCGATGTCGTAGGGGCGAAGCAAGGTTTTCTGCTTCGCCCTGAGTACAGATGGCGTCAACGGGCGAAGCAGATAAAGCGCTTGCTTCGCCCCTACAGCGTGCCCCGTTCTATCCCGAGCCGCAACGCAGCCAACGAGGCGTCCCGAAGCTTCCCCTTCTCGGACAGACGCCGTTCGATGGTCCCGATGACCTGGTCGGCGGTGCAGAAGAGGTTGCCCGCGGCGGCAAGGCGCGCCAGGGCAAAGCCGAGGAGGATCAGGTTGAGGGACTGGGGATTGCCGAGCTCCAAGGCAAGAGCATCGGCGTCGATGACGTGGACCCGATGGCCGTCGAGGCCGGCCGGCGCGGCCTTGGCGTTGACGACGATCCACCCGCCGGGGCTGAGGAAATGGCGGTGGATCGCCACGTTCTCCCCCTTCATGGCGATGAGCCCGTCGGCGCGCCCCGGCCTCACGAGGGGGCTCGGGAACTCCCCCGCCTTCAGGTGGGAGATGACCACCCCGCCCCGCTGGGCCATGCCGTGGGTCTCGGAGGTCATGACCGGCATCCCCTGGCCGATGGCGGTTTCGGCGAGGATGCGGGTCAGGAAGAGAATCCCCTGGCCGCCGACGCCGCTGATGATGAGTTGCTGACCGGTCATTGCCCCACCTCCTCGATTGCCATCCGCGGACAGACATCGACGCAGACCCCGCAGTCGGTGCAGATGAGGGTGTCGATGACGACCCGCTTCTGCTCCTCGTCATAGACCAGGGCCGGGCATTCGAACTGGGTGGTGCAGGAGCGGCAGCCGTTGCAGGCGTCGCTGATGGCAACCTTTCGCCTCGGCGGCCGATCCCCCTTGAAGGTCCGGTCCACCACGCAGGGCTGGCGGGCGATGACCACGGCGAGCCCGTCGGTCCGGGCGAAGGCAACCGCTTCCTTCATGAGGGCAGTGAACGCCGGAAGGTCGCCGGGGCGCCCCACCTTGCAAAACTTCACCCCGCAGGCCCTGACGAGCCCCTCCATGTCGACCGTGGCCGTGGGAACCCCGCCGGCGCCCCACCCCAGGGCCGGGGTCGGCTGGTTGCCGGTCATGGCGGTGGTGGCGTTGTCGAGGATCACGAGGACGAAACGGGCATCCTGGACCACGGCGTCGATGAGGGGGGGAATGCCAGCATGGAAGAAGGTAGAGTCGCCGATGGTGGCGACGATGTCGGGGACCTCGCCGCCAAGCTTGTGGGCATGGTAGAAGCCGGCCGCCTGGGAGACCGCGGCCCCCATGCAGAGGACGGTGTCGACTCCCCCCAGGTTGATGCCCAGGGTGTAGCAGCCGATATCCGACGGGTAGATTCCCTTGGGGGCGGCCCGCTTGATGGCGTAGAAACTGGCCCGGTGTGGGCAGCCGGGACAGAGGGTCGGGCGCCGTCCCGCTTCGGCGGCGGGTGCGGGGGATTCCGCGACTTCGATCCCGGCAAAGGCGGCCATGAGACCCTCTATCAGCTCGGGGGAGAGTTCCCCCACCTCGGGGACGAAGCCGGAGCGCTTCCCCTTCACCCGGTAGCGGTCGGCGAGCTGCAGCTCCATCACCCCGGTGGTCTCTTCGAGCACCAGAATTTCGTCATACTGTTCAAGAATGTCGGCCACGAACCGTGTATGGAGCGGATAGGGCTGCACCACCTGCCAGAGGGGGAGGGTCTCCCGGAGACCCAGGTCGGCCAGCACCTCCCGGGCATGGGCCGCCGCGACGCCGGAGGCGACCACGGCCCGCCGGGCCGTTGCGGCGGGGTTGAGGAGTCGGGGGGCGGTGGGCTCCCAGGCAGCGATTTTGGCCAGCTTCTCCTCCAGTTCCAGGTGGAGACGGTGGCGGAATTTCGGTGTGGCGGCCCAGCGGGCCGGGTTCTTCTCGAAGACGGCCGTGCGGTCCGAAGGGGCCACGGGACCGGGGAGGATGTCCTGGTTGGCGTGGCATACCCGGGTGGTGGGGCGGAGCATGACCGGGATCTGGAAGGCCTCGGAGAGCTCGAAGCCGGCCTTCACCAGCTCCCGGGCCTGCTCCGGCGAGTCGGGATCCAGCACCGGCACCTTGGCGCTCAGGGCCATGAGGCGGCTGTCCTGCTCGGTCTGGGAGGAGTGGGGGCCGGGGTCGTCGGCGCTGATGACCAGAAAGCCCCCCTTCACCCCCAGATAGGCGGCGCTCATGAACGGGTCGGAGGCCACGTTGAGCCCCACCTGCTTCATGGCAGTGGCGGCCCGCAGCCCCGCCTGGGACGCCGCATAGGCGATTTCCAGGGCCACCTTCTCGTTCACCGCCCACTCCACATGCATGGGGAGCCCGTAGCGGGCCTGCCACTGGGCCACGCCGGAGAGGATCTCCGATGCGGGGGTGCCGGGGTAGGAGGCCACCACGCTGCATCCCGCCTCCACAAGGCCGTGGGCCATGGCTTCATTGCCGAGCAACAACATCCGTTCACTCACCTGTTTCATCCCTCCCGGCGTAAAAAAATCACCAGATTTTCCGCGCTCGCCCGGTGTTTGTCAACCTGAAATCATGAACCAGTCAACGTCCCCGCCGACAATCAGCTTGAATTCCCAAGGATATTTCTTTATACATGAGCAGCCCGACGCACCAACAATTCATTAATGTTTTGTTCGACACCACGAAACACCCTTGTCAAGGAGGCCCTCCATGATGAAACGGCTCCACCAGTTTGCCCTGCTCACCCTTCTCGGCACCCTCGTCCTCGCCTCGGGGACCGCCAGCGCCGCAGACGTCATCAAACTCACCTACGCCAACTTCCCCCCGGCGGCCACTTTCCCCTGCGTCCAGATGGAGCGCTGGGCCAAGGAGGTGGAGAAACGGACCGGCGGCAGGGTGAAGGTGCAGACCTTCCCCGGCGGCACGCTCCTCAACGCCAAGAACATGGCCGAGGGGGTCACCTCCGGCATCGCCGACATCGGCAACTTCGCCATGAGCTACCAGCCGGGGCGCTTCCCCGTCTCCGAGGCGGTGGACCTCCCCTTCGGCTTCACGAGCTCGAAAGTGGCGAGCCTCGTCCTCTATGACCTGATCGATAAATACAAGCCCAAGGAGTTCGCGAAGGTAAAGGTCCTCACCGTTTTCACCTGCCCCCCCACCAACCTGATGACCAAGGCGCCGGTGAAGCGGCTCGCCGACCTGAAGGGGATGGAGCTGCGGGTGGCGGGGACGAGCGCCGAAGTGGCCAAGCGCCTCGGCGCGGTGCCGGTTGCCATGCCCCAGTCGGAGACCCCGGAGGCGATCCAGAAGGGTATCGTGAAAGGGATGATCTCGTCCCTGGAGATCCTCCAGGACCTGAAGTTCGCCAGCTACACCCCCTACGCCACCATCGCCAACCTGCCGGTGGTCTCCTTCGCCGTGGTGATGAACAAGGCCAAGTGGGACGCCCTCCCCGCCGACGTCAAGAAGGCCCTGGACGGCCTCTCCCGGGAGCAGGCCGCCTGGACCGGCGAGTACGTGGACCGGCATGTCCAGGAGTCCCTCGCCTGGTCGAAGAAAAACTACCAGCACCAGGTGTTCACCCTTCCGGCCGACGACCAGAAGAAGGTTTCCCAACTCCTGGCACCCATGGTGGACGACTACGTGAAGAAGGTGAGCGCCCAGGGGCTCAACGGCAGGCAGATCGTGGCGGACGTCCAGGCCTTCAAGAAGAAATACGAAACCCCGGCGGCGAAGCCGGCGAAGAAGAAATAACCTACTCCCTCACCCCCAGCCCCTCTCCCCCAGGGAGAGGGTGGCCGCAGGCCGGGTGAGGGGAACCGGGATTCCATGGAACGCCTCTTAAGCATCCTCTCAAAATCCTTCATGGTCCTCGGCAGCGCGGCGCTCCTGGCGCTGGTGCTCCTGGCCACCGGCAACGTGGCGCTGCGCCTCACGGGCGCCCCCTTCGCCGGCACCTACGAGATCGTCTCATTCCTGGGCGCCATTGTCATCGCCGGGGCACTGGCCCACACCCAGCGGAGGAAGGACCACATCGTGGTGGACATCCTCTCGGAGAAGTTCCCGGCACCGGTGAAGCGGGTGCTCGACACGGTGAACTACGCCATCACCTGTGCCCTGTTCGGGATCGTCACCTGGCAGGTCTGGGTCTGGGGGGACAAGCTCCGCCAGTCGGGGGAGTTGTCGGAAACCCTCCAGTTCACCTACTACCCCTTCGTCTACGTGGTGGCGGCCGGCTTTGGCGTCCTGACCGGGGTACTGTTTCTCGATTTCATGAAGGCGCTGCTGCGCGGCAGGGAGGATGGGGAGTGAGCGGTCCGATGGCCGGGATCTACGGAATCCTGGCAATGTTTTTCATGCTGTTCGTACTGCGGGTTCCCGCCGCCTTCACCCTCCTGCTGGTGGGGTTCTTCGGCATCGCGGCCGTGACGAACTTCGACGCGGCCCTGGCCATGGTCGGCTCGGAACTCTGGGGGAGCTTCTCCAGCTACGGGCTCACGGTGATCCCCCTCTTCATCCTCGTGGGGGAGATCGTCCACTATGCCGGCTACAACAACAGCCTCTACCACGCCACCTACAAGTGGTTCGGCCACAAGCGGGGCGGGCTCGCCATGACGACGATCCTCGCCTCGGCGGCGTTCTCGGCCATCAGCGGCTCCAACACCGCCACCGCCGCCACCATGAGCGCCGTGGCCATCCCCGAGATGAAGCGCTACAACTACCACCCGATCCTGAACGCCGGCTCCGTGGCCGCCGGGGCCACTCTCGGGGTCCTGATCCCGCCGAGCATCGTGCTGGTGGTCTACGGCCTCTATACGGGGCAGTCCATCGGCAAGCTCTTTTTCGGCAACGTGATCCCGAGCGCCATCCTCACCACCCTGATCCTCCTGACCGTGGTCTGGATCTGCCGCCGCCACCCCGAATGGGGACCCGAAGGGCCCAAGAGCGGCTGGGGGGAGCGGTTCGCGGCCCTTCCCGAAGCCATCGACATCCTCATCCTCTTCGCCATCATCATGTTCGCCCTCTTCACCGGCGTGGTGACCGCCACGGAGGCCGCGGCGGTGAGCTGCTTCCTGGCTCTCGTGATCTGCGGCCTGCGGCGCAAACTTACCTGGAAGAAGCTCACCGGGGCCTTCGTGGACACGCTCCGCATCTCCTGCATGGTCTTCATGATCGTGGCAGGCGCGGTGATTTTCGCCAAGTTCCTCACCATCACCCGGCTCCCCTACGAGACCGCCGAGTGGATCGGCACCCTCGACCTCCCCCGCTGGATGGTCCTCTGGGTGATCCTGGGCTGTTACATCATCGGCGGCTGCATCATGGACGCCCTGGCGTTTCTCCTGGTCTCGCTCCCCATCTTCTATCCCCTGGTGACCCAACTGGGCTACGACCCGGTCTGGTTCGGGCAGGTGATCACCATCGTCACCACCATGGGCTCCATCATGCCCCCCATCGGCATCTGCTGCTACGTGGTGGCGGGGATGTCGGGGATCCCCCTCGGCACGGTCTTCCGGAGCGGGCTCTACTACATGCCCTCCTACATCGCCTCCATCGCCATCCTCATGGCCTCCCCCTACTGGACGGTTCTGGTTCTTTCGGATCTGGTGAAGTAAGATACCGATCAAGATCATGGTGTAGCCCCCCTGCCGAACAGGGCACAAAAAAACCGCTTCCGGGAGATTCCGAAGCGGCTTTTTTGTGCCCGACTCACAGGGTAAAGTAGAATGTGGCCCCCTCCCCCTGCTTTCCCTCGGCCCAGATGCGTCCACCGTGGCGATGGACGATCCGCTGGATTGTGGCAAGTCCGATGCCGGTGCCCGGAAAATCCTCGACCCGGTGAAGACGCTGGAACGGCACAAAGAGCCTGTCGGCGTAGGCAGGGTCGAATCCGGCTCCGTTGTCCCGCACAAAATAGTGCCGCGCCCCGTCGCTTTCCTCCACGCCGAACTCGATAACCGGACGTGCCGTACCTGAGGTGAATTTCCAGGCATTCTCCAGAAGATTCGTCACGACCACCCTCATGAGGGCAGCATCCGCCAACACCTCGACCTCCTCCGCAACGAGAAAGCTCACCTGGTGCTCGGGGTGGGATTTTCGCAGTTCCTCGGCGATCTCCCGTACCATCTCGCTCAGATCAACCGGCTCACGGTGCAGCTCGGCCCGGGAAAGCCGCGACAGGCGAAGGAGCCCTTCGATAAGGTGCTCCATGCGGTTAATGGCGGAAGCTATCCGCGTCAGGTAGCCTTGGCACGTCTCATCGAGCCGATCGGCACAGTCTTCGCTCAAGGCCGCGCTGTACCCCCCGACCGCCCGGAGCGGGGCGCGCAGGTCGTGTGAGACGGAATAACTGAATGCCTCAAGCTCCCGATTGACGGATTCGAGCTGTGCCGATTGCTCAACCAGTTGGTTGACCACCTTGTCGAGGAGTGCTATCTCCTCGTTGATCCCCCCCGCCGAGAGATAGCCCGGGAAACCGGGGAACCGCATCGCAGGAACGGGCGAATCCCCTTGGGGATTGAGGCGGTGAGCGATAATGGCATACTGTTCCTTGAGCCTGTCGGCAGCTTCGCTGATCCGGGAGATGAATGTGGCGAGGTAGAGGAAGCTGGCCGTGAGAAGCAAGGCAACGGGATCGATCCAGATGGTGCCGACGGTGAATGCTGCGAAGACTGTCACCCCTGTGACCGCAACGCTGGCGGCCCAGAGGAGGGCGGCCCGGATCTCCGAGAGTCTCATGAACGCCACGAACCAGAATACCGCCAGAACCAGACAGAGGCCCATGGATGCGCCCTGTCCGACAATCCGGACAGTGTCCCCCTTCAGGAGGTTGCTCAGGAGATTCGCATGCAGTTCGACGGGGGGCATCCTCCGCCGCTGGTGGGAAAATGGGGTTGCAAGCCGCTCCACAATGCCGGCAGCCGTCACCCCCGCGAGGACGATCTTCCCCTTGAGAGCCTCCGGCGGAACCCGTCCGAGAACGATGTCCGAAAACGGAACCGTCCTGAAGGTCCCCTCGGGTCCAGAAAAGTTGATCTGCAGCGGGTCGTACTGGTCGATTACTCCTTGTCGGGATTCCGACCCCTTTACTGACTCTTCGGAGACGTTAAACGCCAGCCGCTTAAGGGCCAGTGCCAGTGTCGGGAAACGCATCCCATCGGTACCAATGGAGCCGAAAACCCTCCGCACCACACCATCGACATCCTCTTCCACATGGATGTGGCCGACTGCGGCGTGGTCGAGAGACGCAACAGGACGGACCACGCGGAACTGGTCATCAATGTAGACCGGAAGGACCACCCGGCCATGGCGGGCCACCGCCTCGCCAAGCACGACGTCGCCTTCGGCCGGCTCCGCCATGATGACGGAAAAGCCGACTGCCCGGGCGCCACGGGCGGCATCGAGAAACGCAGCGTAGTGGGATCTCCGGATGGGCCATTGCCCCAGCTCCCGAAGCGTTTTTTCGTCGATGGCGGCAATGATGATCCGGTCCGAGGGGCGCTGCACTCCCCGGAGCCTGAAAGAAAGATCATAGAAATAACGGTTGGTCCCGTCGAAGAAGCCGAGATGATCCGCGAGGAGGATCAGGAGCACCCCGGCCAGACAGGTAAGAACGGTGCGGATCCTTCTTTTTTTGGCCTTCAACTCCATTATGCGCCCACCCGTGGCATCTGGCTCATCTAGAGAGCCAACAGGACGATGATCCCCATGATTCCGCCAATCACCCCGAGCGTTCCGTAGGGAAAGCGGGGCTCAATGACGAAGCTCTGGGGAGGGGAAAAGTTACCCTCACTACCCTTCGCGTCGATGCACGATGTCCTGATATAGTAGGTGCCCTCGTCAGGCCGGGGGATGACCAGTTCAGGAGCATCCTTCTTCGTATCGTGCAGAAGATCGGTGAACCGCTCGTCCCGAGCCACCTGAAACCGGTAGGTGAACCCCTTTCCGGCGTCCCTGACCCGGATCCGCATCTGCTTGCCATCGGCCTCGGGCGCCGCCGGGGTGGGGGTCGGCGGCGGCTTGACAAGGCTGAAGGTGAGGGCATCGGACCACTCCCCCTGATAACCGTCCGCAGCCACCGATGCCACGCGGAAATGGTACCTTCCGTAGCCCAGCTCCACTTCGTGCTCGACTCCTTCTACCCGCCGGTCCACCAGGGGGGCCGTGAAGCCGGGCCCGTCGCCGACCTGGATACGGTAGCCGGCCGCGCCGCCGACCCGAAGCCACCGGGCGGTAACGCTCGTGCGTCGGTACTCGGCGCCCTCCTGGGGAGCCTCCAGGTGGGGGGGCGGAGGGTTGAGCCGGATCACCACCGGCACCGGCACAGCCGGCTTCCCCTCAAGCCCCCTGTCGTCGATGCTGGTGGTTTCCAGGAAGTACGAGCCGTCGACGAGACCGGCCACCTCGAACGGCTCGCCGACCTGCACAATCTTTTCTCTGACCACGTCGCGCATCTCCCCGTCTCGGGCAAGGGCGGCCCGGAGCGCGCTGGCCCCTGCTACTGTCGTGAAGGCGATGCGAAGCGGTTCGCTCTTGTAAATCGGCTCCAGCCCAAGGGGAACCGGCGGAGGGAGGAGGGGCCGCGGCGGTTGGGGAATCTCCCCCTTGCGCACGCCGGTACCTTCCCCTTCCTGCAGCCGGACTTCCCGGCGCATCGCCTCAACCGCCACCGTGCCGGTCAGGACTTCCGAACGGGTGGTCTCTTCCGCGTCCACCGAAACCCTATACTCGGTCCCCCGTGCCCCGGCCACCGCCGAAGGAGTCCGGATATTGTACCGCTGCTCGCGGCCCGTTGCCTTGCGTATCCGCGACATCACCCGCCCCGCCCGCAGAAAGAGGTCACGCAGGACGAATTCATCGCCTTTTTGGCGGGACCGGACGAGGGAAAGCACACTGTCCGGTTTCAGGAGAAAGGAGGTGCCATCTCCGAATTGAACCTCCACGGTACCATCCTGGCCCGTCTCGATCCGTCCCCCCTCCTCCAGGGACTCGCCGACCTGGGGTGGACGCCCTTCATCACCATCGGTCCGGTAGTAGCGCACGTCTCCCTTGGTAAAGGCAACGACGCCTTTGGCCGGGATCCCCCGCAGGAGTTCAGCCGGGACCATGACCCGCTGCCCCGGCCTGATCAGGTCGGGATTCTGCATGCGGTTCACCCGGTAGATCTCACGGCAAGCGTCGGGCTCCTCCAGGTGCTGACGACAGAGGGCACGAAGCGTATCACCGGGTGCCACCGTTATCGCCACCATCGGGCCGGCAAGGGCCGCCACCGGCAATCCTGCAACACAGACTGCCGCCAGAAGCAGCACGTATTTCATCGCGCGCATTATCGACTCCCCCGTCAGGGTAAAAACTTTCCAATTGTACCGTCATTTCCCCCCAAAGCAACAGACCGCAACGAAAAAACCGCCATCCGGGATACTTCCGAAGATGGCGGCTCATTCGACCTGCGTAGGTTGTACTCTACGGAAAGTGAGGGGACATCTCCTACTCGCCGCTCACGTCAAGGGCCGCGATCCGCAGCGACGGCGACCCCACGGTGCCGTAGAGGCGAAGGTCATTCCCCACCCCCTCCACCCCCCGGAAAAGCTCCAGGATGTTCCCCGCGATGGCGATCCCCTTGACCGGAGCCGTCACCCGCCCCTCTTCGATGAGGAAACCGGCGGCCCCCACGGAGAAGTCGCCGGAGATGGGGTTGGCGGTGTGCATCCCCATGACGTCGGTGAGGAGAATTCCCCGCCCGATGCCAGCCATGAGGTCGTCGAAGGGGACGGTGCCGTTCTCGATGAAGAGGTTGGAGACCCCCATGTGGGGAGGGGACTTGATGCCGCCCCGGACGGCGTTGCCGGTGGATTCGACGCCATCCTTGCGGGCCCGGAGGGTGTCGTAGAGGTAGCCGAGGAGCACCCCGTCCTCCACGAGGACCGTGTTGCGCTTCGGCACCCCCTCGGCATCGAAGGGGGAGGTCCCCATGCCGCCAGGAAGGATCCCGTCGTCCCGGATGCGGATGAACGGGCTCACGATCCGCTCACCCTTTTTCCCCGCCAGGAGCGACTTCCCCTTCTGGACGCTCTCGGACAGGAAGGCCGAAGCGAGCACCTCCAGGATCTCGGTGGCCACGTAGCTGTCGAGGACCGCGGGACAGCGCATGGTCGGAATCTTCGCGGCCCCCAGAAGCCCCACCGCCTTGGCGGCGGCCCGGGCCGCAAGCCGCTCCACGGACAGGTCAGCGAAATGGTTGGCGAAGTCGAAGTCCCATCCCATCTGGGACTGGCCGTCTTCCTCGGCGATGGCCGAGACGCTGGCCGACACCGATGTCCCCCGATTGGTGACGTCAATACCCCGGGAATTGACGATCCGGCTCTCCACGGTCGACTCGCCGAAAGAGCACTTGCGCACCCTCTTCACGCGAGGATCGGCGGCCATGACAAGCCGCTCCAGCTCCATGGCGCGGCCCACCTTCTCCTCCTCGGGCACGGAGGCGAGCCCTTCGTCGTAGAGACCGGGAATCTCCGGGCAGGGCCGGGGTTCGGGGAAGGCGTGGTGTTCGTCCGGGGTCTGGGTCTCGGCCCCCACGAGGGCGTTTTCCACCATGCGGGCAAGGTCGGCGGGATCCATGCTGGTTGAGAAGGAGAACCCCATGCCGCCGTTTTTCAGGACCCGGATGCTCACCCCAACCGGAGCGGAGCACTTGAAGGTGTCCACCTTCTGCTCCTTCACCTCGATGGAGAGGAGGCGCGACGATGCGGCGGTAACCTCCCACCCGTCCAGGGAGCGGGCTTTCAGGAGAGCTGTGACGGCTTCGATCATCTCGTTCGTGTGCATGGGCATACCTGTCGGATAATTATTCGAGGTCAAGAATCATTGCGATTTCATCGCAGTCGGGAAATTTCACGCACTTCATGCAATCGCCCCACACCTTGTGGGGAAGCTCCGCCTTGTCCACGATCCGCATCCCGAACTTGCCGAAGAAATTGGGCTTGTAGGTGAGGCAGAAAACCCGCTTGAGCCCCAGCTCACGGGCCTCTGCTATACAGGCGTTCACGACCTGCGTACCGATCCCCTTCCGCCCCGCGTCCTCCGACACGGCCACGGAGCGGATCTCGGCCAGGTCTTCCCAGATGATATGAAGTGCGGCGGTGCCGAGGATTTCCCCCTCTTCCTCCCAGACGTAGAAGTCGCGGATCGACTCGTAGAGCTCCGAGAGGGAGCGGGAGAGCATGTCTCCCCGGCTGGCGAAGTGGGTGAGGAGCTTCTGGATGTTCTTGACGTCGCGTATCTGGGCCTTGCGGAGCATGGGCGGGTCTCCTTGTGTGGGATGGGTGGGAAAGTCCGGAGACAGTCTCCGGCTAGTGTCGCCGGTCAACGACGTAGCAGCTCTTCTGGGACTTCTTGGCCAGTCTCTTGAGCTCCGCCGCCACCTCGGCCACCTTGGCGTAGTGGCCGATCTTCGGCGAATTCATGGGAACGATGGAGATGGCGATCCCCATGAGCGGCACCTGCTCCTCGTTCCCCTTGCGGTCATGGGCCACGTAGAACCCCTTCATCTTTTCCTCCTCGCTGAAGAGTTCGGAGACGATGGCGGTGAAGTTGGCAATGATCCGCTCGGCCACGGCCTCGGCCTGCTCCGCCGGGACGATGAAGACGAAGTCGTCGCCGCCGATGTGACCGGCGAACCCCTCACCTGACTCCTTGACGGAGTTGGCCATGATGCGGCCGAGCATCCGGAGCACCTCGTCGCCGTGGGCAAAGCCGTAGACGTCATTGTACTGCTTGAAGTGGTTGATGTCCACGTAGCAGACCGCCATGGGCTTTCCCACCGCATGCTCGATGGCCCGCTGGATGGAGGTGTTACCGGGGAGTCTGGTCAGGGGGTTGTTGTCGAATACCCGCCGCAGCCGCCGCAGCGACAGGGTAATCCGGTTGAAGAGATCCCGGTAATTGAGTGGGATGGTGACGAAATCGTCGAGGGGATACTCCTCCCAGTCGAATCCCTCGGCCCCCAGCTCGGGGAGCATCCCGATGACCGGGATGGTGGAGAAGAAGAAGTCGTCCTTGAGGCTGCGGATGATCCCGAGGATCGTCCCGTCGGGTGCAGCCAGGTCCATGAGGACCACGTCGGGGGGATCCGAGTAGATAAATCCCATGACGCTGGCCGGGGCCGTGAGGGTGACCACCTGGTACCCCTTGCTCTGGAGGCGCAACTCCAGGCTCCCGTCTCCCCCCCGGGGACCGGCGACAACGATTATCCTCAGGTTAGCTCTCATCGGCGGCCTGTATCTCCAGACTGAAGTTTCTGGCCTCCACCAGCCTGTCCTCGAGGGTCTCCACGATGACGGCCAGGTCGGCGTCGGTCATGCCGAGCCGCTCCCAGGCCACGGGTTGGATGCGGGGAACGTAGTCGTCGCCGCTGAAGCCGAAGCCGCTCGCCTTCACGAGCACGTCGGCCAGGTGCACCACGGCGGTCTTCACCTGGTGGGACTGGGCCCGCGCCACGTCATGGTGGCAGGCCACCGGCTCGCTCAACTTGTCGGGGAGGTACCAGCTGCGCACGAGCCACTCCCCCACCTCGGGATGGTCCGTCTGCAGCACCGCCCGCTCCGCTTCGAGGGTGGTGAGCCCGTCCCGCTCCATGACGCCGGCGACCTGGTCATAGTCAACGGCGCACTTCTCCTTGAGGATCACCTTGCCGATGTCGTGCAGCAGCGCCGCGGTGGAAATCTCCTCCACCTCGGGGAGCTTCAGGTGCCGGGCGATGATGTTGGCCGCCACACCGGCCCCCAGGGAGTGCTCCCAGAGGCCGACGATGGTCTTCTCCATGATCTCGAAGATGGATGAGCTGAGGGCCAGGCTCTTGACGACATTCACCCCCAGGAGGATGAGTGCGTTGGAGATGGTGGAAACCCGGTAGAAACCGTAGGAGGGGGAGTTCACGAGCCGGAGCACCCGGGCCGAAAGGATCTGGTCGGAGGATACGAGCCGCGCCATCTCCTCGATGGTCGACTTGCGGTTTTCCGACAGGGCCTGGAGCCGCGTCACCACGCCGGGCAAAGTCGGCAGCGAGCTTGTGTCCCGGATGATTTCGAGGATCTGGTCGCGCTTACTTCCCACTCTCTCCCCCCATGGAACGGACGATGATCCCGCGGTAGATCTCCTTCAGCCGCCCCATGAGCGGCACGCCCGCCACCTTGCTGAACCGGCGGTCCAGATCGGCCAGCAGGTCGTCCAGGGTCTTCTCCCCCTCGACGACGACCGGATGCCCCTCCACCGTGACCGACTTGATCCCGAGGTTCTTGAGCCGCTCGATGAGCGATGCCGAAAGGGTCGTCCCCCGGCCGCAGATGGGGGGGCTCTGGGGATTGTCGGTCCGCCTCACGTCGCGGGCCAGGACCATCTCCGGCTCGGCAAGGGCTATGGGTATCGTCTGCATCTAATTGACTCCGTTTAAGACCGGGACTCGACATTGGGGGGTGGTGAAAAGCAGATGCAAGACTCTGTCCATCAGGGCCCCTGTCCCGAAGAAATCATCTCCCGGGCGTGTTCGAGGGTACGGTCGGTGATGGTAACCCCGCCCAGCATCCGCGCCATCTCCGTTACCCGCGCCTCCCCTGCCAGAGGGGTGACGGCCGTGGCGGTCCTCCCCCCCTCCACGCGCTTTTCGACCAGATAGTGATGGTCGGCAAAGGCCGCCACCTGGGGAAGGTGGGTAATGCAGAGGACCTGCTGCCCCCTGCTCACCCGCTTGAGCTTTTCCCCCACCAGAGCCGACGTGGCTCCGCCGATGCCGGTATCCACTTCGTCGAAGACGAGGGTCGGCACGTCGCTCTCCGGATGGACCTGCTTAAGGGCCAGCATGAGCCGTGAGAGTTCCCCCCCGGAGGCGATCTTCGACAGAGGTTTCGGCGCCTCCCCGGGGTTGGGGGAGAAAAGGAACTCGGCCCGCTCAAGCCCCGCAGCCCGGGGCTCCGGGAACACCTCGAAATCGACCTCGAAGAGGGCGTGTTTCATGGCAAGCTGGTGAATCTCCCGCTCCATGGCTTTTTTCAGCTCCGTCGCCGCGGCGCGGCGTTTCGCCGAGAGCTCCCCCCCCTTCGTTGCCAGCTCCTTCCGCAACCTCTCCAGGGCAGCGTCCAGTTCACCCCGGGTCCGCTCGCGGTTTTCAAGGAGCTCGATCTCGCGCTCCATCTCCTCGCCATAGGCGATGATCTCCTCCACCGTCGGCGCGTATTTCTTCTTGAGTCTCCGGATCAGATCGAGTCGCTCCTCCACCCGTTCGAGCCGGACCGGGTCGGCCTCCACGCGGGACCCATAGTCCCTGAGGGTGAGAGCGGCGTCCTCCAGCTGTGCGGCGGCCCCCGCCAGGGATTCGAGGAGCGGCATCAGGGATTCGTCGATGGCGGCAATGTCGGCGACCTTTCCCTTGACGTCAGCCAACCGGTCGAGAACCGCGCCGTCCTCGCCATAGAGGATTTCGAAGGCCTCCTGGCTCGAACAGAGGAGCTTACCGCCATGGACAAGGAGTCCCCGCTCCCGCTCCAGGTCCTCATCCTCGCCGGGGCGCAGGGCCGCCTCGCGGATCTCTGCGGCCTGGAACGCCAGGAGGTCGAGCCGCCGGGCCGCCTCCCGCTCCCCCTCCTCCAGCGCACGGATCCGGTCGAGGGTTCCCCGGTAGTCGCCGTGGAGGGCCGCATATGCCTCCCGGATGGGCAGAAGCCCCCCGAAGCCGTCCAGAAGCGTCAGGTGGTTGTCGGTCCGCAGGAGCGTCTGGGACTCGTGCTGGCCGTAGATGTTGATGAGTTCCCGGGCGATGTCGGCAAGAATTGCCAGGGTGGAAAGCCCGCCCCCCACAAAGACCCGGTTGCGCCCCGAGCGGGAAACGATCCTCTTCACGAGGAGCTCGCCATCGCACTCGATCCCTGCCTCGGCCAGACGGGCCGTGAGGGGAACCCCTTCGGGCAGGGCGAAGACCGCCTCAACGGTCGCCTCCTCCGCGCCGGTCCGGATCAGATCGGCGGAGGCCCGCCCCCCCATGATAAGGTTCACCGCGTCAATGATGATCGACTTCCCCGCCCCGGTCTCGCCGGTGAGGACCGTGAACCCGGACTGGAACGGAACATGAAGAGTGTCGATGATGGCGAGGTTTCTGATGGAGAGGTCGATGAGCACTACCGCTCACCCCACTTCAGCTTGGTCCGTAATACTTCGAAATAGTCCTTGCTCCGCGACATGACCAGACGCGTGCGGTGCTCGGCCCGTCGCACCCGGATGATGTCACCGCACTTCAGATCCATCCCCACCTGGCCGTCGAGGGTGAGGTAGACATCCTCGTCCTTGGAGATGAGGCGAATGGTTATCTCGGAGCTTGCTTCCAGGACGATGGGGCGGTTGGTGAGGGTGTGGGGGCAGATGGGGGTGATGGTGAGACATTCGAGATCGGGATGGACGATGGGGCCGTTGGCCGAGAGGCTGTAGCCGGTGGAGCCGGTTGGGCTCGAAATGATGAGTCCGTCGGACTTGTAGGTGGTGAGGTAGTGGCCGTTGACCAGGCTCTCCATGTCGACGATCCGGGCAAGGGCTCCCTTGTTGATCACCGCGTCGTTCAGAACCCGGTGGGAGAAAACGGTGTCGCCGCCCCGCTCCACGGTGACGGCGAGCATCATCCGCTCCGAGACCCGGTAATCGCCGTCGAGACATGCTTCGAGGGTAGGATAGAGCTCGTCCAGGGTAATCTCGGTCAGAAAGCCGAGGCTCCCCAGGTTCACGCCGAGGATCGGGATCTCCCGGGCGCCCAGGAGCCGGGCGGCCGAGATGAGGGTGCCGTCGCCCCCCAGAACCACCGCAATGTCGGCCAGGTCGGGAATATCTTCGGAGGCGATTCCGGAGAGCCCCAGATGGCGGGCAAAATGGGCTTCAACGAGCGGAACGATCCCCCGCTGTTCGAGCCAGGCAATCAGTTCCCCGGCCACCCCCTGACAGCGGGGGTCGTGGACCTTGGCGAAGATGGCAATTTTTTTCATCGTGCCGACCCTGCAGTTGTGGTATAAACTTGAAATTTACTAGCATAGATCAGGGGGCATGTCCAATGGAAATTCCGCTGTTTAGGGGACTGACACCCCGCCACAACGGGATTTGCGGCCAGCCCTTCCGTAAGGTGATCCCATGACCGACGAAGCACTCTTTGCCGCTCCCGAGTCCACCGAGCTCGACTCTCTGATGCTCACCATCAAGTCGTTCCTTGAGCATCTCGAATACACCCTCGGCAAAGACAAGTACTCCTCCACCCACCACGACATCTTCAACGCCCTTGCCTACGCCGTCCGCGACCGGATGGTGGAGCGGTGGCTCGACACCCAGCAGGCATACTACAACGAGAACCCCAAGCGGATCTACTACGTCTCCATGGAGTTCCTCATGGGGAGAACCCTGGAGAACAGCCTGGTGAATCTGGGGCTTCTCGGGGAATTCCGGGAGGCCATGAATTCCCTCGGCTACGATCTGGACGAGTTCATGGAGCAAGAGCAGGACGCGGGGCTCGGCAACGGAGGCCTGGGGCGGCTTGCCGCCTGCTTCCTCGACTCCATGGCCACCATGGGGATCCCGGGGTACGGATACGGCATCCGGTACGAGTACGGCATCTTCCGCCAGAGCATCGTCGACGGCGCCCAGGTGGAAATTCCCGACAACTGGCTCCGGTACCGCAACCCCTGGGAACTGGACCGCCAGGAGCACCTCCATCCGGTCAAGTTCTACGGCAAGGTCGTGGAGCGCAAGGATGCCGAAGGGAATACCGTTTTCGAATGGGTCGACACCGAGGACGTCATGGCCATGGCCTTCGACACCCCCATCCCCGGCTACGGCATCAACACCGTCAACACCATGCGGCTCTGGACCGCCAAGTCGACCCGGGAATTCGACCTGAATTTCTTCAATGAAGGGAACTACATCCGGGCCGTCGAGAAGAAGATGGTCAGTGAGAACATCTCAAAAGTCCTCTACCCGGCCGACAACGTGCCGGAGGGTAAGGAACTACGCTTCAAGCAGGAGTATTTCCTCGCCTCCGCAACGGTCCACGACGTCATCTACCGCTTCCGCAAGCAGCACGATGACCTGAGGCTTCTCCCCGAGAAGGCGGCGATCCAGCTGAACGACACCCACCCGGCCCTCTGCATTCCCGAGATGATGCGGGTTCTCATCGACCATCACCGCCTCGACTGGGAGACCGCCTGGGAGATAACCACCAAGACCTTCGCCTACACCAACCACACCATTCTCCCCGAGGCCCTGGAGAAGTGGCCGGTCTGGTTCTTCGAGCATATCCTGCCGCGGCACATCCAGATCATCTACGAAATCAACGACCGCTTCCTGGCCGAGGTGCGCACGCGCTTCCCCGGCGACACGGGCAAGCTGGAACGGATGTCGCTTGTGGAGGAGCACTGGGAGCGGAAGGTGCGGATGGCGAACCTGGCCGTAGTAGGAAGCCACTCGGTGAACGGCGTGGCGGCGCTCCACACGGAGATCATCAAAGAGCACCTCTTCGGCGACTTCTACGAGATGTACCCGGAGCGGTTCAACAACAAGACCAACGGCATCACCCAGCGCCGCTGGCTCAAGTGCGCCAACCCGACCCAGGCAAACCTGATCGGCGCAGCCATCGGCAACGGCTGGACCACTGACCTCTACAAACTGACGCAGCTCCGCCCCCTGGCCGACGATCCCGCCTTCGTTGCCCAGTGGCAAGAGGTAAAACGGGCCAACAAGGAACACCTCGCCGCCTACATCCTGAGGCACAACTGCATCCAGGTGAACATCGAATCCCTGTTCGACTGCCACGTGAAGCGGATCCACGAGTACAAGCGGCAACTGCTGAACGTACTTCACGTCATCACCCTCTACAACCGGATCAAGGCGAAACCCGACGGCGACTTCGTCCCCCGGACCGTGATCTTCAGTGGCAAGGCCGCCCCCGCCTACGCCACCGCCAAGCTCATCATCCGGCTCATCAACGCCGTGGGAGACGTGGTCAACAACGACCCTGACGTGGGCGACCGGCTCAAGGTGGTCTTCCTCGCCAATTACAGCGTCTCTTTGGCTGAGAAGATCTTTCCGGCCTCCGATCTCTCCGAGCAGATCTCCACCGCCGGCACCGAGGCATCGGGAACCGGCAACATGAAGTTCGCCCTGAACGGCGCCCTCACCATCGGCACCCTCGACGGCGCCAACATCGAGATCATGGAGGAGGTGGGGCGCGACAACATCTTCATCTTCGGCATGAACGCTGTCGAAGTGGAGGACCTGCGCCGCAGGGGGTACAACCCGCTGGACTACTACCACCAGAACGCAGAACTGAAGAAGGTCCTCGACATGATCTCCGCGGGGCACTTCTCCCCCGGCAACCGGGACCTCTTCCGCCCCCTCGTCGACACCCTCCTGATCCAGGGGGACCACTACATGCTCCTTGCGGACTACGCCTCCTACGTGGCCTGCCAGGAGGAGGTGAGCCGCCTCTATCTGGACAGGAACCAGTGGACCCGCAAGGCGATTCTCAACTGCGCCGGCATGGGGAAATTTTCCAGCGACCGGACCATTGCCGACTACGCCCGGGAGATCTGGGGTGTGAAGCCCCTTGAGGTGCACCCCGTACTGGAGTACCGCCAGCGCGACGTTACCCTCGACTAAGCAGGCCGGACCGATGCCCGATCTTTTTGACACGACCGCAGCAGTCGAGGCAGGCAGGGACGCCCCGCTCGCCGAGCGGATGCGGCCCCGCACCCTTGCCGAGTACAGGGGACAGGAGCATCTTCTGGGCGAAGGAAAGCTCCTGCGCCGGCTCATCGAGGCCGACACCCTCTCCTCCCTCATCTTCTGGGGACCTCCCGGCTCGGGCAAGACGACCCTCGCCCGGGTCATCGCCAACGCCACGAAATCCCACTTCATCTTCTTCTCGGCGATCCTTTCGGGAGTAAAGGAGATCCGCGAAGTCGTGAGGGAAGCCGAGGACGAGCGGAAGTACCGGGGCTCCAACACCATCCTCTTCGTGGATGAGATCCACCGCTTCAACAAATCCCAGCAGGACGCCTTCCTCCCCTACGTGGAGAAGGGAACCTTCACCATCATCGGCGCCACCACCGAAAATCCATCCTTCGAAGTAATCGCGCCGCTCCTTTCTCGCTGCAAGGTTCTGGTCCTCAATCCCCTGACCGACGACGACGTAACGGCAATTCTCCGCCACGCCCTGACCGACGCGGAGCGGGGGCTCGGCAACCTTGGCCTGGCCGTCTCCGACGAGGCCCTCGCCTTCATGGCCGAGCAGGCCCAGGGAGACGCCCGGATCGCCCTCAACACCCTGGAAACAGCGGTGCGGCTGGCGGAAAACGGTGAGATCGACCTGGACGCGGCCCGGGAAGCGGCCCAGAAGAAGGCCCTCCTCTACGACAAGGGGGGGGAGGAACACTACAACGTCATCTCCGCCTTCATCAAGTCCATGCGCGGCAGCGACCCCGACGGCGCCCTTTACTGGCTGGCGCGGATGATCGAGGCAGGGGAAGACCCCCTCTTCATCCTCAGGCGGATGGTGATCCTCGCCTCCGAGGACATCGGCAACGCCGACCCCCGGGGGCTGCAGGTGGCGGTGGCGGCCATGCAGGCCTTCCAGCTCGTGGGTATGCCCGAAGGGCGGATCATCATGGCCCAGGCGGTTACCTACCTGGCCACCGCCCCCAAATCCAACGCATCCTACGTGGGAATAGACGCAGCCCTGGCGGAAGTGAGGAGAAGCGGCGCCCTTCCCGTCCCGCTCCATATCCGCAACGCCCCCACGCGGCTCATGAAGGATCTGGGGTACCACGCGGGGTACAAATACGCCCACGACTACGATGAGGGGCACACCCTGCAGGAGTACCTTCCCGACACTATCCGGGGGAAGACCTTCTATGCCCCCCGGGGACACGGCTACGAAAAGACGATCCGGGAACGGATGGAATATCTGCGAACCAGACAGGAGAAAAACACACCATGAAGAAAATTGGAATTCTTTCGAGCGGCGGCGACTGCTCCGGCATGAACGCCGCCATCCGATCGGCGGTGCGGACTGCGCTCCGCTTGAACGTTGAGGTGGTGGGCTTCAGGAAAGGGTATCTGGGGCTCATGAAGGGGGATGCCGTTCCCCTCGACACCAAGGCGGTCTCGGGCATCCTCCACCGGGGGGGAACGTTCCTCCAGTCGGCCCGTTCACCGGAATTCAAGACCCCCGAGGGGCAGCAGAAGGCCATGGACAACCTGAAGGAGCTGGGCGTCGAGGGTCTCGTGGTGCTCGGCGGCGACGGCTCCCTGACCGGCGCCCTGGCGCTGCACCGGCTCGGCCTGCCGGTGGTCGGCATCCCGTCCAGCATCGACAACGACATCCCCTACACCGATATGGCCCTTGGAGTCGATACAGCCCTCAACAACATCATCTACGCCGTCGACTGCATCAAGGATACGGCAAGCTCCCACGCCCGGGCCTTCGTGATTGAGGTCATGGGGCGCAACTCGGGGTACCTGGCCAGCATCGCCGCCATCGCTTCCGGCGCCGAGTTCGCCCTGGTTCCCGAGCGCGAGTACGACCTTGCCGACATCTGCCAGCAACTCCGGGCCCGCTATGAGGAGGGGCGCGACAACGCCATCATCATCCTCGCCGAAGGTGCGGGCCATGCCCAGGGAATTTCCGACAGCATCAAGGACGCCATCGGCTTCGAGACCCGGGTCACGGTACTGGGCCACTACCAGCGCGGCGGCGCCCCGACCGTCTTCGACCGGCTCCTGGCAAGCCGCTTCGGCAAAAAGGCGGTGGAACTCCTCGTATCCGGCACCTCAGGGGTTATGGTGGGGCTCTCCTGCAACGCCATGCTCGCCACGCCGCTGGAGGATGTGATCAAGGGCGAAAAACGGCCCCAGGACGAGGTACTGCGGCTGGCGGAGGTTTTGGGGGTTTAGGGACGTTTTCAGGAAAAGCGGTGGGATTACTTGCTTCAGGGCTGAACCAGGCCGAGCACCTCTCCATGGTGGTCGATGCATGCCAGGGCTGGGAGGTCTGCCTTGTAGGCAACAAAAGGGACGCCGGCGGCTTCGGCAGCCATGCGGTCCACGGCCGAGTCACCCACGAAGAGGGCTTCCGGGGGTTCGATGCCAAAGTGTTCAAGCACTCTCAGGAGAGGCTCCGGGTGGGGTTTGGGGTTGGCCACCTTTGCAGCGGTCATGACGAAGCCGAAATAGGGGGTGAGGTCGTAACTCGCCAGGACGGTGTCCATGGAGGTGGACCGGTTGGTGCAGACGGCCAGCTCCACGCGTCCCCGGAGCGCATCCAGGGTCTCGCGGAACCCCCGCTCCATGACCATGAGCGGAATCAGGTCCCGGTAATCAATGCTTCCGGCACAGCGGACCGCCTCTTCCCAGTCACGCCCGTCGGGAAAGAAGTGCGCAAGGACTTCCCGGTTGGCATAGGTGTGGAGGATGCGCATCTGCTCCTCATCAGACCGATCAAGGGGCGCACGCCCCATCATCGCCATGATCTGCTGGTAAAAGGCGAGATTCGCCTCGAAGGAGTCGAACATCACCCCGTCGCAATCGTAGATTACTGCCTTGTACCGCACGTTCACCTCATGCCGCCCGCCGGTAAAAACTACCCTTCCCCTTCGGGCGATTCGCTTTTCAGCGTATCCAGGTACTGCTCCCACTCCACGGGGAGGAGGTACTTCTTGCGATTGTTGCACTCCTTGCAGGCCGGCACCACGTTACCACGAGAGCTCTTGCCGCCGCGGACGACGGGCACCAGGTGGTCCATGGTGAGCTCGTCGGGGGCAAAGGTCTTCCCGCAGTAGTGGCAGACGCCGCGGGCCACCCGGTTTTTCCACCACTGGCTCCGGCGGAGCTCCCGGGCCTTCTCCTTCTCCCGCTTCACCTCCTGCTCCGAAACCTCAACGATGAAGTAAGTCACTGCCTCTCCTGCCCTTTCTTCCTCAATTCATCGATGGCTCCCCGAGCCAGGGCGTCGCAGCGCTCGTTCTCGGGGTGACCGTTATGCCCCCTGATCCAGGCCCACTGGACCCGATGGATCTTCGACAGTTCATGGAGCCGTTCCCAGAGGTCCCGGTTGAGAACCGGCTCCTTCTTGCTGTTCACCCACCCCTTCCTGATCCATCCCGGGAGCCATTCGTTCATCCCCTTCACCAGGTACTGGGAATCGGTGGTAACGACGACATCGCAGGGGCGCTTCAGGGCCTCCAACCCCCTGATCGCACCGGTCATCTCCATCCGATTGTTGGTGGTTTCCCACTCGGCGCCGGAAAGCTCCTTTTCCGTGTCACCAGACCGGAGGATGGTCCCCCAGCCGCCAACGCCAGGATTGCCGCTGCAGGCGCCATCGCTGAATATTTCAATCCTGGTTGACATAGGCTCCTTCCGCCTTGAGGAGATCGGCTATGGCCGTCATGACCCGCTCAACGATCAACTGATGAGTCTCCTTGTTGTCCTCACGAGCGTACAGGTCCGCAAAATCGAGCGGTTTCCCGAAGACGATAGCCGCATCCTGGCCGGCACCGGGGAACTTCCAGCGGTTGAGCCCCACAAGGGCCGTTGGGATAACCACAGGCCGCGTGTCATAGATGATCTTGCCCACCCCCCGGTTCCCCGGTCCCAGTACTCCGTCCCGGTGCCGGGTCCCCTCCGGAAAGAGCATCACTTTTTCGGTCCGGATAAGATCGTTGATAACCTTGCCGGCGCGAATGTCACGCCCCCGTTTAACGGGAAACGCCCCCCACGAAACATAGAGCCACCGCTGGAAGCGGCTGCGGAAGAGCTCCTCCTTGGCGGGAGCCCAGACCATCTGCAGGGGATAGTGCCGCAGGACGGCCCAGGGGATGAAAATGGTTTCGTAGGCAGAGATATGGTTTGAAGCGATCAGCACCCCGCCATCCTTCGGCAGGTTATCAATCCCTTTAACCCGGAACCGGTTGATGGTGGATGCATAGAAACCGATGACATGGGCTGAGAACGTAACCCATATGCGACGAAACAGGGAAGCCTTCAAGAATACCTCTCTGTCATGTGTAATGGACTGGTTATATCATTTTTCCCAAAACAGGGGCAACCGTGAATACCGGCGACTCCCCTGAAGCCAGGAGGAGAGCAGAAAAGAAAAAGCAACGGGGAAGCGTCATAGACACCTCCCCGTCATTCAGCATGAAGTCATCAGGGTTTGTACTTAAAGAATCGAATCCTCAGTTTTGCATTTCCAAAGTGCACTTGCGTGCATCCAGGAGTGTCACAGAGCCGTCCCCGTCGATATCGAGATTGAGGTTGCCTGTCTCCCTCCCCTCAATAATCATCTTGATATCATCGGCGGTTACCAGACCATCGTCGGTAACGTCGCACGAATTAACCGATGAAGCACTCACAGCACCTTCGGCTAGTGACACAGTAACGTAAAAGCTTTGCGATGTTCTTCCTCCCTTGCTGTCTATCACCTCGACTTTTACATATTTCGAGCCGGTCTGGGATGCGGTCGGCGTCCAGGTGATGAGCCCGCTGTCAAGATCAATGGTCATTCCTGACGGTGCGGACGATAACCTGAAGTACACGGTGTCGCCATTGGAATCCGTTGCATTCACATCATAGCTATACAGGGTATCAACGACTGCCTTCGTCACTGCCGTCGAGGTGATCCTCGGCGAGCTGTTGGAAGGCCTTTCGACTACGGATACCTTGAAGCTCTGGCTCGTGGAAAGCCCGGAGGGATCACTTGCTTTCACCGTCACCGAATAGGTGCCCGTGCTCCCCGGACGCCAGTAGATGATCCCCGTCGTGGCATTGATTGTCATGCCCGACGGGCGGGTGGTCAAGGAGTAGCTGACTGCATCGCCATTCGGATCTGAAGCCACAACCTGATAGTAGTAGTAACCGTCCTTGTAGGCAGTGGTCACTGGTTGCGAGGTAACCACAGGGGCCTTGTTGACCACCTGATTGCTAACAGTGATCGTGAAGGTCTGCGTTGCCGTCTGGCCACCAGCCGTTACAGTTACGATGACATTCTGGGTACCGGCCTGGTCAGTCGCCGGGGTCCAGCTGATGACGCCGGTGGTTGCGTTGATGGTCATCCCCGTCGGCGGAGTAACGAGGCTATAGGTGATGATGTCTCCGTCGGCGTCAGTGGCATTGACATCATAGGAATAAGAACTTCCAACGGTGGCAGTTGTTACCGGTGTTGAAGCAATCACCGGCGGACTATTGGTGTTGGATGACTGTGAAACCGCGATGTAAAAGCTTTGAGATGTTTTCCCACCCTTGGTGTCGAGTGCCTCGACATTTACATATTTCGAGCCGGTCTGGGATGCGGTCGGCGTCCAGCTGATGAGCCCGGTAGCCAGGTCAATGGTCATTCCTGACGGTGCGGACGATAGCCTGAAGTACACGATGTCACCATTGGAATCCGTTGCATTCACATCATAGCTATACAGGGTATCAACGACTGCCTTCGTCACTGCCGTCGAGGTGATCCTCGGCGAGCTGTTGGAAGGCCTTTCGACTACGGAAACCTTGAAGCTCTGGCTTGTGGAAAGCCCGGAGGGATCACTTGTTTTCACCGTCACCGAATAGGTACCCCTATCCTGGGGACGCCAGTAGATGATCCCCGTCGTGGCATTGATTGTCATGCCCGACGGGCGGGTGGTCAAGGAGTAGCTGACGGCATCGCCATTCGGATCAGAAGCCGTCACTTGATAGTAGTAGTACCCGTCCTTGTACGCGGTTGTCACTGGTTGCGAGGTTATGGCAGGGGCCTGGTTTACAACCTGATTGTTGACGGTGATTGTAAAGGTCTGCGTTGCTGTCTGGCCACCAGCCGTTATGGTTACTACGACGTTCTGGGTACCGGTCTGGTCAGCCGCCGGGGTCCAGTTGATGACGCCGGCATTGCTGATTGTCATAGTGGCAGGCGCAGTGGTGAGGGTGTAGCTGATGGCATCCCCATCAGGATCGTTGGCCGCGACGGTATAGCTGTATGCGGTGCCAACGTTGGCAGTGGTAACAGCCGCGCTTGTAATCGCCGGAGCACGGTCGGTGTTGGTTACGGTCCAGGTAAAAGAGACGGTGGCGGTGGCGGTGGCATCCTTCGCCGTTACGGTAACGTTATAGCTGCCGGCGGCGCTGTAGCCCAGGGTGCCGCTGATGACGCCGGTGCTGCTGTTGATGGTGAGGCCCGCGGGAAGCCCCGTGGCTCCGTAGGTGAGGGCGTCTCCGTCAGGATCGGTAGCAATAACCTGAAGGCTGACTGCAGCACCCTCGACACTCGTCTGGTTAGCGGGGGCAGTGATTATCGGCTCGCGGTTGGCATTGTTCACGGTCCAGGTAAAGGTGGCAGTGGCAGTAGTGGTGGCATCTTTTGCCGTCACGGTGATGTTGTAAGTGCCGGCGGCGCTGTAACCCAAAGTGCCTGAGATAAGACCGGTGGTGCTGTCGATTGTAAGACCAGGGGGAAGCCCTGTGGCACCGTAGGTAAGAAGATCGCCGTCGGCATCAGTGGCCTGGAGTTGGAGGCTAACTGTGGTTCCCTCGTTACTCGTCTGACTAGCAGGCTTGGTGATGGTCGGAGCCTGGTTCATATTAGCGACTGTCAGTGTGTAAGTCTGGTCGGCGGAGGCTCCGCGACTGTCCGTTGCACGAACGGTCACCGGGTAGCTGTCCGCCTGGTCATATGTCGGTGTCCAACTGATGGCGCCGGTGCTGGTGATGATGGTCATCCCCATCGGCGGAGCGACGAGACTGTAGGTAATGGTGTCGCCATCGGCGTCGGTGGCCTTGGCGCTGTAGCTGTACGCACCCCCTTCGGTGGCAGTGGTGGCCGGCGTGCTTGTGAACGTCGGCGCGTTGTTCTTGCTTACGGTGATTATGAAGCTCTGATCGGCGGTGGCGGTGCCGTCACTGACCCGCACGGTGACGTTGTGGGTGCCGGATTGAGCGGCCGTCGGCGTCCAGGTTATCACGCCATTGGTTATGGTCATGCCCGTGGGCGCAACCGTGAGACTGTAGGCAAGTGTGTCGCCATCAACATCGCTGGCGGTCGGGGTGTAGCTGTAAGGCTTCGCTTCGGTGGCGCTGGTGAGCGGGGTGCTCGTGAAAGCCGGCACCTGGTTAGTATTGGTTACGGTCCAACCAAAGCTGACCGTTACCGGAGCTGTTCCGTCGGTTACGGTGACCTTGGCGGTGTAGCTGCCGGCGGCGGTGTAGCCCAGGGTCCCGCTGATCAGGCCGGTAGCACTGTTGATGGCGAGGCCAGTCGGCAGGCTCGTGGCGCTGTAGGTCAGGGTGTTGCCGTCAAGGTCGCTGGCCGATACCTGCAGGCTGACCGCCGCTCCCTCGGCACCGGTCTGTGCACCCGGGTTAGTGACAGAAGGCGCGTCATTGACGGCACCGACGGTGACGGTGAAGCTCCGGCTGTTGGTGCCACCCTTGCCGTCGTTAGCGGTGACGGTGAAGCTGATCGCGGTGGCGGTGGTGTAGTTGGCGGCGGGGGTCAGGGTCAGGGTGGCGCCGCTGATGCTGGCCGCTACCGTGGCGGCGCTGCCGCCGCTGACCGTGTAGCTGATGGCGTCGCCGTCGGCGTCGGTGGCGGAGAGGGTGACGGTTGCCGCGGTGTCTTCGGTCAGGGTCTGGTTGGCGATCGTTGCCAGGACCGGGGGACTGTTCACCGTGCCATTGGTTATGATCCAGTAAAATGTTGTAGTTACTGCCGCGTTGCTCGGATCCTTGACCGTCACGGTCACGGGAAAGGTGCCCGGTGTCACGGTGGTGGCAGCCTTTCCCATGATGATACCAGTGTAATAATCGATCCCAAGCCCTGACGGCAGACCTGTTGCCGTATAGTAGAGTTCATCATTGTCGGGATCGGATGCAAGTATCTGGAATGAAACTTCCCCCCCCACCGTGCTGGACTGGTCAGTGGGTTTCGACACGGTTGGGGCATGGTTTATATCTACCAACAGTTTGTAGCTCTGGGTGCTAGAGAGAGTTCCACTGGTTGCCTTGATGACCACATCGTAGGTGAGCCCCGCGTCGGTAGTAGCAGGGGTCCAACTGACGACACTGCCGTTCACCTGCATTCCCGCAGGGGCGGTCACCAACGAGTAAGTAATACCCAGACCGCTCGTAGTGGTGGCAGCGATAGAGTAGTTATAGGTCCTCCCGATGAGGGCGGTAGTCTTTGGGGTTGATATAAAGACCGGGGGACCAATGACATCAAGCGTAATAATCTGCTGGGCCGCAAGGGTTAATGATTGCGCCCTTATGGTAACCGTATGCTTACCAACCTGATCGGCAGCGGGAGTCCACGCAATCACGCCCGTCGACTGGTCGATTGTCATGCCGGCTGGTTTCGCGTCCAGATAATACTTAATAGTGTCAGCATCCTCATCCGTGGCAAGTACCGTATAGGAATAGGGTTGCCCCACCGTAACCTTAAGAGTTGAAGGATTTGATGTAATTATCGGGGGATGGTCGCACAGGACCGTCGGATCATAGGCATATACAGGAAAAACTTCGTCACTGTAGATGTAAGCCTGGTTTGTGAAATCCTTCGTTGCACTGTTCTGCAGCGTAGTCTGCACGGTTTTCAGGGTCGCGTTGGCCGGGACGGACGGGATGTTCCATTCAACCTGTTTTTTCAGAGAATTGAAAACACCTCCGTCGGTTACCGCCTTGAACACCGTGCTGGCGGGAAGCGGATCAACGATCTTGACATTGGTGAGGCCACTGCCATTCAGGCTATTATCGTACGAAAGCGTATAGGTGACATCTCCGCCATAATTGACACAGGATGCGTGGCTCTTGGAGAACGAAACCGGCGCGGTTTCAGAAAACTGGTCATTGATCTCGAAGGTTATCGACCCATTGGCGGGAATCTGCAGATCCCACCTCAATATGAACTGGTAATCGGCATTATCCAGCTGACCTTCAAAAAGAAGTGGACCCGTTGCGTTGTTAAGCGTAAGAGGGTCTTGTAGCGCAAAGTTTTGGTCAACGATCGTCCCCGCATCGATATCATAGGCGCTAGGCTTGAGTGTTGAAGTCTGAGTTAGAGTCAGGCTGGCGCCATAGACGGAATAGCCCTTCTGCAGTACCCGCTCGCCATTGATCACGAAAACGTTGTCGGTAACTTCGTCGGAAACTTCAAAATCGGAGTAACTGTAAAAATGATAATCAAGGACGCTGCTGGTAAGGTTGGTGATGGTTATCGTCTTTTTTATAGATGAGTTGAATCCGGCGCCATCGGTAAGCTGAAATTTGACATATGCATTGAATCGCCCTTGGGGATCGGCAAAACTTATTCCATGGGTCGGCGAATTCGCGGTGAATGTATCAGGCGTCATGGTCAGGGTATGAAGGGATAACTCCGGATCCAAAGGATTGGAGCCAACTTTGTACCAAAACCACTGCTTATAGAGACGCGATATCGGGTCGCCGTTAAACGTCCAGGTATTGACGCCGCTTGCAACGTTAGTGGTGGTCTGTGCATCATTGACTACCACTGACGAGTCGCCGCTCTTAAGAATCCATCGCGCAGCGAGGGCGTTTCCGGTCAAAGTCATGATCAGGATTCCGAGGGACAGGATGATTACTGCTACTTTCTTCCCTAGTGAAATCATTCTTGTTGCTCCTTATGTGTTAATTTCCTGTATCTCGATTAATCCAGAAAGATTTGAATCTTCGCGCTATGCTTCAGGTTAGCGATATGGGCATTCATTTGCTCCTGTTGCTTAACGTTACTCAGGTACTTTGCAATAAACCCTTTAACTTCGGCAAGGGATTTGGGCGATTCTCCCTTACGCTCCATCACTTCAATGATATGGTAGCCGAATCTCGTCTTCACCGGCTCACTGATCTCCCCCGGCTTGAGCTCGAACGCGACCTTGTCGAAGGCTGCGGGCATATAGCCGCGCTCGATGAAACCCAGGTCGCCCCCCTCCGCAGCCGATGAACAGGAAGATACCTCCTTGGCCACCTCGGCGAAGTTTTTCTCCTTCAGTATCCTCTCGCGCACTTCCCGGGCCTTCTGGAGGGCCTTCTCCGCCGCCTCGGCACCCGCCTTCGCCTCAGCAGCGATTATAATATGGCGCGTTTTTATCTGTTCAGGGTTCATGAAGGATTTCATGTTCTGCTTGTAGTACTGTTCGATTTCCTGGTCGGAAACGGTGACCTCTTTCAATTTGTTTCGCTTGATGTACTCCTCAAAGAGGATGGTTTCCCGGACCTCCTCCTTGAGAGAGTCGAGATTCTTGTTTGACTTGGCGAGACCTTTGAGAAACTCCTCTTCGGAGTGGGCTTTACTTTTAAGCTCGTTGATTCGCTCGGACATCCGGGCCTCAACATCCGGCACCGGCTTCGCGTGGACCGCCTGACGGACGAGTTCTACCGTGATGAGCTTGTCGAGAATGGAACGGTACTGACGCTGTTCCGCCTCCTTTGAGGCGAACTTCGTGCTGCTTATTTTGTATTTCCTGACCATGGCTTCCCATTCATGAAGGAGGGAGCTACGGTAAATCGGTACGCCATTGACCGAGGCAACCACATCGGCCTGTTGGCTCGCTTGTTCTGTCGAAGCGTGGGCGGCACTGACGCCGACGACTGTCCATCCAAAAAAAACTGCAATGATGAGAACCGCCGAGTAATACACGCACTGCCGCATGATTCGTATCCTCTCCACTAATTCTTCCGGGTGATCAGGATTTCTGCCGAGGCGCCCCGTTTCCCGATAGGCACTACTACTATCTTCCCTTCTCCACCCGGGAACTCGAGGCCGACCGCGAATGTCTGAGACTTATTCCGGCCAAACCAGTGAATGAAAGACTGATTTATATCGATAATTCCATTTACCTCTACTTTGCCGAGCACCGCATTCAGACCACTGTTTGTGACCGACATCTCATAGGTGCCGGCAGGGAGAGTAAACTTTATCGCATTCTTGAGAGGATCGGAGAACGTCGTCTTCAGCGTGTAACGGTAGGTCGCGGGCTGGTCGGCAGTCTCGGTTGCCTTGGCCACGTCGACAAGGCCGTATCCGAAAAACGGGTCGCGGCCGATGGCTCCCAGGTCTGTCGCCGTGGAATTGAGGCGACTCCGCACCTCATCCACGCGGGTACCGTTGCCGTTTGCGTCCTGTATGCCCTGCGAGATCACGAGCGCCGCGGCCCCGACCACATGGGGGACAGCCTGCGAAGTACCGGACAGAGTAGTGTACCCTCCATCCCGAGCGGTTGAGGGGATGTCTACACCAGGCGCCGCCAGTTCCACCGCACTCCCGTAATTGGATGAAGCAGCCCGCTGATCGTTTCTGTCAACTGAACTGACGGCAATGGCCGATTCATAGGCTGCAGGATAGTTAACCTGCTCGATCCCCGAGTTGCCAGCCGCGGCAACTATCACAATACCCGCTGCAACAGCTCTGTCACACGCATCCTTGAAAGGAGGGAGATCTACCGTAAGGCCACCCAGGCTCATGTTGATGACGTCCATTTTGTTGGTAATGGCCCATTCGATTGCGGCGATAAGGCCGCTCAGACTCCCAAAACCCAGATGGTCAAGAACCTTCAGAGCATAAATTTCCGCATCGGGTGCCACGCCGACGACGCCCGTACCATTGTCTTTCGCTGCTATGATACCCGCAACGTGGGTACCATGACTGTTTGAACTGTCATCCAAGGGGGGGGCGGTCTCTGTGATGAAATTGTACCCGCCCCTGTAGTTTTGATTGAGGTCGGGATGGGAGGAGTCAATGCCAGTGTCGATAATCGCCACCTTAACCCCCGCGCCCCTGACATTCCGCGATGCAGCCGTGGCGGCTCCTATCCTCTGGACTCCCCAGGACTCGGCATACTCCGGTGTGACAACCGACTGGGAGGAGACCGGCGGCAAACTGACGGTCACATCCTCGACGACATACGCCACCCGGGGATCACGGCGCAGGGACTCAATCTCGGTGTCGGGCAATTCTGCAGTCAAGGCGGGAATCAGTTTATGGGAGCGTTTGACATGCCCCCATAACGAAGTGATTTTCGCGTGGTCCTGAAGGCCAGGTTTCTGGCGATATCCGACGATCACATTCTTGCGGGCGGCAAAAGCATCCTGAGGAATGAGGGTGGCGGCGCAGAGCACCACAACCAGCATGAAACGAATCATTGCGTTGACCTCATTTTGTGTTCAACGAGAGAGCAGGAGGAGGTATAGGGGAGAGTGTGTCTCTCCCCTATACCTCTCGGGTTACAACCGGTTTACTAGAACTGCTTCTTGGAAGCCGCAGTCATGAGCTTGGAGATGCCACCATTGAGGGTCTTCACCGTAACCGGCTCACCAGCCTTGGCGCTACGGACGGACACCACGATTTTGGCGTCGCTCCAGGAGACGATCTGCGCTTGTACGTTCGCAGCACCAACGATTACACCCATGCCCGAATTGTAGTCGGCCGGGGGTGCCTGGCCAAAGCCAGCGCCGGTGATGGTGACGGTCCTGCCGGAAATGGAAGCGGACTTGATGCTCGTGGGGGCGATAACAACCAGTTTGACCGGGTTGCTGAACGTCCCCTGCTTGTCGATGCGCAGCTCATAGTTGCCAGCGACGAGAGCCGGAACAGTGACCTTCACCTCGGTGTCGGTGATGGAAACCGGCTGCACGGTAAGGGAGACGGAACCGTTGGTTACCGTGACTACCGGCTTGACGATAACAGAACCGGTCGAATCGCTGTTGACGAAGCTCTGGCCTTGAACAGTCAGGACGTTTTCAACATTTGCGGCAAGAACCTGCTTGCTCACGCCGCTCACCGACGGGATAGTCGCCGGAGCAGTGGCCGTATCGGCCATGCCGAAGAAGCCGTGGCAGCCGAAGCAGTCGCTGTTGTTGCCGATGTGGCCGTAGCCGGCACTTTCCTGGCCAGGAACGATCGTACCGACGTTGGCGGCGGCAGGGGTGTCAACCTGGATGTTGTGGAGCGACTTGATACCGTGGCACTGCTCGCACTTCCTGATGTCCAGGAGGGTAGCGTTGTTGGTCACGTTGCCATGGCACCAGCTGCAGTCACCGACCTGCATGGGAAGACCGGTCTGGGAGGGGGGGAAACCGATACCCGTGCCGTGATGGGTATCCTGGTTGGAGAGGATCGGGCGTGGCGTGGTGGTCAGATCCGCTTGGTGGCAAACCGCGCAGCCACCGTAGGTCTTCGGGTCGTTCGGGTTGTTCCCGAACCACTTGGTGTTCGGCGTGACGCTCGACTTGGCGTAGGTGGGGATGAAGTGCCCGTCGCCGGGGTTGTCGATCAGGCTGCCGTGGCAGGCCTGGCAATTCTGCTGCTGTGCCTGCGTGGTAACGTGGTGCGGAGAAGAGATATGGCACCCAACCTGAAGACAGTTTCTGAAGTCGGCGAAGCCGAAGATGCCGGTATTCGGATCCTGGACCAGCCGGTGGCAATCAAGGCACTGCTTACCCTCGGTCTCAACGAGGTTGTGGTGCCGCGGGACGAGAATTTCGTCGCTCACGTGGCAGGGTGCCGCGGTGAGACAGTCCGGTCTCGTAAGCTGGCCGAACTGGGTGTCGAAAATACCGATGGTTTGATTGACCGGGGGAGGCGGAACATTCGCCCAGATGACGGCTGCTCCTAGAAGCGTCGTAACGGTGAGCGCTGCGCTCAGCAATACTTTCTGTTTCATATCCTTTCTGCTCCTTTCGTGTTTTTTCCTGCAATGCACTTCATTAGCTGACTGCAATTGAATGAACTCACCTTCTCTGTTCATCACCTCCTTCGTGTTGTATGTGTGAAAACCCTGCGTAAAACCGCCCATCGCATCTCATGAAACCAACGGGGATTCCACTGCCCGCTTCAACGAACCGCAGCCTTGACGAGGACACACCCAACCTTGGATAGCAACGAATCATTCGCTTGCACGTAACTGGATGCGTTTCTTTTCCCACCTGCGCGGCTCGGCCTATGTACTCTTGAGCCTGAATAACGGGAGGTCGTCAGTGGGAGGGTCTGCAACAGGCTGTCGAGGCAGTTGGCAGTTGAATCAGGTTTCGAGTTAGCTATCGCTAACCTAATAGAATACAGTAACGTGTCGATATCTTTTGTCAAGTCGATTATGAATTGCATTTTAACGGCACCAGCCAAATTAGCAACGAAAAATTCATTATCCTTAAAGTTGTTATTTTGACACGGCATGGTCGACCCTATCTGTAACACAGCAAAAACACTCCGTAATCGCCTCAATGAATACTAACGACTTCTCTCCAATTCGAACCCCCGCACCAAGTGCACCGTCAAATAACCGGATATCCGGTGATATGACTTACCCTGCAACCCCTTTTAACCGGAAAAAGTCAAACTGGATACCATGAAATAACTCAATGATTAGTGCTACATTCGGAAAACAACTGACACGCCCGAACGATTAACCACATCTAAGATATGTTGTAATCTGCAACCTTCGGACCGGAATTGGATAGATACAAAAGGATGATTGGGATTGCGGCGCTAACCGTGCTTGGGGAAAAAGAACGTTAGAACATTGCGGGGAACCAGGGGTTCCAAACAATGGTTCGAAGCCTTAAGGGGGATTTTATTTCACAATCGCAGCAGAAAATTTCAGCAATATGGGTCGATTACTTTAAATTTTCGAATAATTACGTTCTAGATGCAATTTACGATTAATATTCATTATGTTGCAGGTTCTGTCTCAATAGTGTCACCCTGACCATCGTCGGCTGTTTTATAATTGCAACCCACGCGACAAAACAGCAAAACGGTCTAAACTATTGTTTTAGAGCTATTTTATATAAAATGGCCCATTGCAATGCCTGTGACCGTTGCCGTATAGTGCAGCGAATATACTACCGAGAAGGAGATGAAACACCATGAAATGCCCCATCTGCAACGATCACACAAAAATCGAAATCGACATGCATTCTGACGGATATGCCGACAACCTGCTTGAATGCACCACCTGCGGGACCATCTGGATTGCCGGCCTAGAGGGGATCATCTTGCTGAACAACAAGGTGGCCTAACTTAACTAGCGGGACGAAAGGGATACTAGACTAGAACATAAACCTGCGCATGCTGATGTTGAGCAGTATCCCCACGCCAATCATTGATGTGATCATGGATGTACCGCCGTAGGAGAAAAGCGGCAGGGGGACGCCGACCACCGGAAAAACCCCGATGACCATGCCAATATTAATGATGGTATGCCAGAAGAGCATGGCCGTTACCCCAACGGCCATGAGACTGCCAAAGCGGTCGTTACACCTGCCGGCAATGTGGAGCCCCCACAAAATGAGGGAAATATAGAGAACCAGCAATGTCAGGCATCCAATGAACCCCCACTCCTCCCCGAATACCGAAAAAGCGAAATCGGTGTGCTGCTCCGGAAGGAATCGGAGCTGAGTCTGGGTTCCCTGCATGTAACCCTTGCCGAAAAGTCCCCCTGAACCAACTGCAATCTTGCTCTGGATAATGTGATAACCGGTCCCGAGCGGATCGCGCTCGGGATTGAGGAAGTTGAGCACGCGGTTTTTCTGGTAATCCCGCAGAAAGAAGTGCCACCCCAAATAGACCACGGGCACCGTTGCCGCAAGACAGGTAACGAGGGCCGAAATGCGTACCCCCACGTAGGCGATCATGGAGCAGGCGATGAGGATCACGACGATGGCAGTGCCGAGGTCGGGCTGCTTCATGATGAGAACCGCCGGCCCCCCCACAAAGAGGAAGGGATAGACCAGATCCCGCAGAGTCAAGCCGTCTACGGCCGGATAGCGGGAGAGGAACCGGGCAAGGGTCATGATCATAACCACTTTCATCGGTTCGGACGGCTGGATGCTGAAAAAGCCAAGATGAAGCCAGCGGGTAGCCCCCATGGATGTCTTTCCCATCAACAGCACGACAATCAGAACGACACAGAGTATCCCGTAAAACCAGTAGGCCACATCCTCGAAGAGATGGTAGTCGATGCTGCAGGCAAGGACCACAAGGATCAGGCTGGCAACAATCCAGTAGAACTGCTTGAGATAATACGGTGCCCCTGCAAGGGTGTATGAGGCAGATGCACTGTAGATATTAACCACGCCGATGGCACTGATGAGGAGCACGAGCACGAGGAGCGTCCAGTCGAAGTTGGTAAAAAGTCTGCGATCGATCATTGTTCTTCCTGTCCCTGCGGCTCGCCGCCGCTCTGTTCAGTCGACGCCGGCTCCTGCTCAGACCCTCCTCCCGTATCGGCAGCTGCCCCCTGCCTGACTGGCCTCCGGATGGTTCCCTTCCCCTCGAAATAGGCGCGAAGGATTCTCCCTGCAATCGGTGCAGCTGCGGAGCCGCCGTGCTCGCCGTGCTCAATCACCACGGCCACTGCCACTTCGGGTTTATCATAGGGGGCAAAGCCGACGAAGAGGGCATGGTCCCGGTATTGGTAGGGGATGCCACCTTTTCTGTCACGGAGCTTCACCACCTGCGACGTCCCGGTCTTGCCTGCCACGTGCACCTCATAAAGCCGTGCCATCCCGCCGGTCCCCCCCCCCTCGTTGACGACAGCGGAAAGCCCCTCCTTCACCAGCCTGAAACTCCGCGTGCCGATTCCCGACCTGGCAAGAATCTCCGGCTTGAACTCCTGGATAACCCTGCCGTCCTGATCAATGATCCGCTTGATGAGGTGGGGGCGGTACACGACACCATCAGTGGCAACGGAAGCAATCATGGAGGCCAGCTGGATCGGGGTCATGAGGACATACCCCTGACCGATTGAAGCAGGGAGCGTGTCACCTTGCAACCATTTCTTCTTGTGACGCTTCTCCTTCCATTCCGACGTCGGGATGAGCCCCCCCTTCTCATTGTCAAGCCCTACCCCCATGGGGGCACCAAGGGCTAACGCGCGGGAATAAGCGGCAATCTTGTCGATCCCGAGTTTTTCACCCAGTTGGTAGAAATAGACGTCGCACGATTCCTTAAGTGCTCGCCTCAGGTTGACCGCGCCGTGCCCCTTTCTCTGCCAGCAGCCAAACGTGCTGCCTCCAAGGGTGTAGGAGCCCCGGCAGACGACCGTGGTCCGCTCGTTTATGAGCCCCTCCTCCAAGCCGGCCAGGGCCGTTATGATCTTGAAGGTGGAGCCGGGCGGATACTGCCCCTTGAGAGCCTTGTTTTCCAAGGGATGGCGCTTGTCCTCCAGGTACTCTTTCCACTTGTCGGGGGGCATCCGGCCGGCAAAGAGGGCGGGATCGAAATCGGGATTACTGGAGAAGGCGAGGATCTCGCCGGTGTTCACGTCGATCGCCACGGCAGCGCCCGCCTGCTCGCCGAAACTCTGCTCGGTCCTTTTCTGGAGTTCCGCGTCAATGGTCAACACTAGGCTCGAGCCAACGACCGGTGAATTTTCGGAGATGGTCCGCAGGATCCGGCCCCGGGCATCCACCTCGATCTGCCTCCCACCATTCTTGCCGTGAAGCAACCGTTCCCAACTCCGTTCTATGCCACTCTTCCCCACGTAGTCACCCGAATTGTAGCCGGCATAGCCTTCGGACTTCAGCTCATCGTCGGATATCTCGCCAATATAACCAAGGAGGTGTGAAGCGAGTACGCCAGCCTCGTACTGACGCACCGGCTTGACCTCAACATCGAGCCCGGGGAGCCAAAGCCGTTTCTCCTCAAGGAGCTCAAGCTGGTCGCGGGTAATGCCCGACGCGAGGACGATGGGGTAGTACCGTGCGCGCCCCTTTCCCTTTTCCCATTTTTCAAGGAGCTCGGTCCGGTCGATGCCGAGATAGGCTGAAAGCTGGTCCAGGAGGGCGTCGCGGTCCTTCACCTCCTGGGGAATGACGGCAACACTGAAGGAGGGACGGTTGCTAACAAGCACCGTGCCGTTTCGGTCGAAAATGGTTCCCCGGGACGCCGCAACGGGGACCAGGCGCAGGCGGTTGCTCTCCGATTTGCTCTGGAAATCCTGGGTCTTTACAACCTGAAGATACCAGAGCCGCGTAAGGAGCAGAAAAAAGAGGGACGCCACGAAGCACGAAAGAAAAATTACCTGTTTCTGTCTGCGGGGGTCATGGGTCTGCCGGATGAAAATCTTCTCGTTCATCGTGCCTCACCCATCCGAGCCAGCGGTGAGAAGGTAAAGATAACCGAGGCAACCAGGGCGTTGACAAGCGCCTGAGGGATCAGGCTTTCGAGGAGGGTTGCGTAGATGCCCTGGGCAGAGGAGAAGAGAAACAGCAGGAGCAGGTTCAGGAAGCCGTTGACGATGGTCGCGGAAAAGACGCCGAGGATCATGAGGGAGCGCCGGTCGGTGAAGAGGCGTCCGGCCACCATGGTCAGCCCCAGAAAGATGATCAGATATGAAAATCCGTTCAGCCCCAAATAGAGGCCGCTAAAGCTGTCATGAATAAGGCCGAGCACGTAGGCGAGCACGCCCCAGGCCACCCCCTCCCGCAGCCCCATGTAGACGACGAAGATAATCAGGAGGTTCGGCTTGAAGGGATCCGCGAGATAGGTCGGGAAAAGGGTCACCTGCAGGACGAGCGCCGCAAAAACAAAGATGGCGTACCAGAGGGTCTTGATCATGGAGCCTTCTGCAACAGGACGAGGACTTCCTCAAGCTTCGCCATATTCACGGCCGGCCGTACGTTGATGGTCTGGAAGATGCCGTACTCTCCCTTCTTCACCATGGTCACCTCGCCAACGACAAGGCCCTTGGGGAATATGCCCCCAATGCCGGAGGTAACAACCACATCGCCAACCTTCACATCCTCATCCCGAAGGGAGAATTCGAGGGAGCAGAGGCTCCCCCCCTTCCCCTTGACCACTCCCCTGGCCCGGGAACGCTGGACCACCGAGGCGATACCGCTGGCATTGTCGGTGAGGAGGAGCACACGGGAACTTCCCGCCGCAACCTTGACTACCTGCCCCACCACCCCGTTGGCAGCGACCACCGGCATCCCTTCCTGGAGGCCATCCACCGAACCCCGGTTGATGACAAGGGTCTTGAACCAGGGGGAGCTGTCTTCGCCAATGACCATGGCAGCCACGGAGGGGGCCCGCTGTATCGCCTTCAGGTCGAGGAGCATCCTCAACCGCTCGTTCTCACGGACCGCTTCGCGGTTTTCGATCACCCGCGAGTTGAGGGTCTTCACCGCTTCACGCAACTGCTTGTTTTCCGTCCGGACGTCAACCAGGTCGATGTAGTCATTCCAGGCAGTGGAAAAGAAGTCGCCAACCCCGGCACCGACGTTGTGAACCGGCGAAAAGACGTTGAGAACCACGCGCTCGAAACCACTCGCATGTTCCTTATCCCTCAGGCTGAGGGAATAGAAGGCAAGGGCCGCCAGCAAGGCAGCGCCGGTCAGCAGGAAGACACGGTATTTCTTGATCAGATCAAGCATGGGGTGATGTCCGGGCCGCACGAAAACCGGGGGAGGTGCATACAGCCGGGGTGGAGAATATACCCGTCAGGAGAAACCAGGTTAGGATTTCCTTGGTTCCCTCTCAGGGAGCTGGCTGTTGTGCCATCGAGGACGTTCAAGCGGTCAATCGAGGGTGAAGGGTGAGCCCTCAACCTCCTCATGACGGATCTCGTCCACCGGCGACTTTTTTCCTTCGCCGGCGTAGAGGCGGTTCGGCGCGTTGAACACGATCCCGTTCTCCCCGCCGACGTTCTTGTAGGCATGGACCACGCCGGGGGGTACGATCACGGCCATGGGCGCGTCGATGCCGGCGTAGAGGGTCTGTTTGACCCCGAAAGTGGCAGAACCGGGCCGGGCGTCCCAGAGATAGACCTTGAAGTTGGAGGGGCCGATGAAGCAGAACCAGTCGGTCTGGTCCACGTGCTCGTGGGGTCCGCGGGCCACGCCGGGCTGGGTCATGGAGAGATAGGCCATGGTCGGCATGGTGGCCGGATCGGTTTCGTCGCTGCGGAACAGCTCCGCGAGCCATCCCCGCTCGTCCAGGAATTTCGCGAGGGGGCGGACCACCACGTCGTTGATCTTCCCCTTTTTGAACTCAGGAAAATTTTGCATCGTCCCTCCCGCCGCACAGTTCGGTTTCGTTGTGGACCCTCACCAGGTATTCCCGGTACGAGGAGTTTGGGGTCGCGGCAATCACCTCCTCCATCTTCCGGCAGTCGATGTACCCCCTCCGAAGGGCTATCTCTTCGAGGCAGGCGATCTTGAGCCCCTGCCGGGCCTCCAGGGTGCCGATGAAATGGGATGCCTCCAGGAGACTCTGGTGGGTGCCGGTGTCGAGCCAGGCGATCCCCCTGCCGAGCTTCTCCACCATGAGTTCGCCGCGGCGCAGGTACTCCAGGTTAACGTCGGTGATTTCCAGCTCTCCCCGGGGGGACGGTGCCAGGTTGCGGGCGATCTCTGACACCTTTCCGTCGTACAGATAAAGCCCCGGCACGGCGTAATTGCTCTTGGGAGCCGCCGGCTTCTCTTCGATTCCGATGGCCTTGCCGGTGGCATCGAATTGCACCACCCCATACCGATCGGGGTCGTTCACGTAGTAACCGAAGATGAGAGCCCCCCCCACGAACTCGCGTATGGCCCTGTCGAGCCCCATCTTGCCGTAGAATATATTGTCGCCGAGGATGAGGCATACCGGATCGCCGGCAATGAACTCCTCCCCCACGAGGAATGCCTGGGCGATCCCCTTGGGCTCGGGCTGAACCTTGTAGGAGAGCCTGATCCCCCAGCGGGAGCCGTCGCCGAGGAGCGCCTGGAAACGGGGTGTGTCGTGGGGGGTGGAGATGATGAGGATGTCGCTGATCCCGGCCATCATGAGAGTCGCCAGGGGGTAGTAGATCATCGGCTTGTCGTAGACCGGCTGCAGCTGCTTGCTGGCGACAAGCGTAAGCGGATAGAGGCGGCTGCCGGCTCCGCCGGCGAGGACGATCCCCTTCTTGATGGCCATCGTAAACTCCGTAACTCGTTAAATAAAAATAGTCCTTTGACTGAACAGCTATAGCACGACAGGGAGAAATGCGTCAAACCGTAACTCCCCCCTGCCTCTCTTCCGTTTGCCATCAGCTCCGCAGGTGCGTGATGATCGCCCGGGCGGCGGCGAAGATGTCATCGCAGACCGTCACGTCGGGCGGCACCAGGTGCTCTTCCGCGGCGCCATAGCCGGTCCTGACAAGAATCGTTCGGCACCCGGCGGCCAGCCCCGCCTCCACGTCGGCCGCCTTGTCCCCGACGATCCAGGAGCGGGAGAGGTCGATCCCCAGATCCGCAGCAGCACTGAGGAGCATTCCGGGGAGGGGCTTGCGGCAGGCGCATTCGGTGCGGTACGGTCCGATGCCGTGGTGAGGGTGGTGAGGGCAGAGGTAGTAGGCGTCGACGGAGGCGCCGACCGTTGCCAGCTCCAGATCCACGAAGCGGTGGAGGCGGTGGACCGCCGCCTCGTCGTAGTAGCCCCGGGCCACCCCCGACTGGTTGGTCACCACCACCACCAGGAAGCCGGCTTCCTTCAGGAGCCGGATGGCCTCCGGCGCGCCGGGAACGAACTCGAACTCCTCGGCCCGGTGGAGGTATTCCTTCTCCACGTTGATGGTGCCGTCACGGTCGAGAAAGACGGCCGTCCTCCCCTTTTCACTCGTCACCGTAGGCCCTCAGGATCTTGTCGATGATGTTCGTGGTGGAGCGACCATCCACGAAGGTAACGAGCTCGATCCGGCCACCATAGGACTCCACAACATCCTTCCCCACGACCCCTTCCGGGGTGTAGTCTCCCCCCTTGACGAGGACCGCCGGCTTCAGGGTTTCGATGAGGCGCAGGGGGGTATCCTCGTCGAAGATCACCACATAGTCGATGCAGTCGAGGGCCGCCAGGATGTGGGCCCGTTCTGCCTCGCCAATGAGGGGGCGCTTCTCCCCCTTGAGCCGGCGCACCGAGGCATCGCTGTTAAGCCCCAGTACCAGGACGTCGCCGAAACTCTTCGCCTTCTGCAGGTACTTCACGTGTCCCACGTGGAGGAGGTCAAAGCAGCCATTGGTAAAGACGATCCGTCTGCCCCGGGCCTTTTCCGCCTCGATGATACCGGCCAGGACATCCAGGTTCTTGATCTTGGTGTCGCTGTCGCCATGCTGAAACCCCAGGGAGCCGACAATCTCGGCGGGCGAAACCGTGGAGGTCCCCACCTTGCCGACGGCGATTCCCGCCGCAACGTTGGCAAGACGGGCCGCATCGGCGAACCCCACCCCCCCGGCGAGGGCAAGCCCCAGCACCGCCAGCACCGTGTCGCCGGCGCCGGTCACGTCGAAAACTTCCCGGGCAAAGGTCGGGATGTGAACCACGCCGCCATCCCGCAGGAAGAGGGACATCCCTTCCTCGCTCCGGGTGATGACCAGCGCCGTGAGGTCAGCCGCTTCCAGAAGCCGCGCGCCGGCCCGGCAGAGCCCCTCCTCGTCGCGAATGGCGATGTCCGAGGCGGTTTCCGCCTCCTTGCGGTTCGGGGTAAGGAGCGTGGCGCCCCGGTACTTGGCGTAGTCGCTCCCCTTGGGGTCCACCACCACCGGAATCTTCCGCTCCCGGGCAAAGGCGATCACCGCGGCCAGGAGCGACGGCGTGAGAACACCCTTGAGGTAGTCGGAAACGAGGATGACGTTGAACCGATCCCCCTGCTCCCGAAGGTAGCCGACAATCTTCTGCTCGTAGTCGGCGCCGATGGGGTCACGGGACTCCCGATCGATCCGGACGATCTGCTGGTTGGCCGCCACAACACGGGTCTTGCGGCTCGTGGTCCGCAACGGGTCCTCGAATACCGCCGACACGTCGACCCCCTTGCCGGAGAATGCATGGAGGAGGATCGTACCGTTCTCGTCCCCCCCCACGACGCTGGCCACACTCACCCGGCACCCCAGGGCCACCAGATTGTTGGCCACGTTGCCGGCGCCGCCGATGCGGATCTCCTCGCGGGTCACATCCAGCACCTGCACCGGGGCCTCGGGGGATATCCGTTCGGCCCTTCCCCAGAGGTACTCGTCAAGCATCAGGTCGCCGATGATGAGGGCGTTGATATCCCGCGCATGGGCGAAGAGTGATTCGACGTTTTTGCGTTCCATACGTCCTCTCTAATGGCTCCCCGTAGGGCGCCCTGATCGGCTGGGCGCACGACCCGCCCTTGTTCAGTTCAGCCGGTCCAAAATCGCCGCAGCCAAAAGCGGGATCATGATCTCGTGATGGCCGGTGACGGTGTAGCCGCGCCCCTTCCCCGACGTGGGACGCTTCACCACGTTCTGCAGGGGGCGGTAGTGCTGCTGCATGTCGAAGTTGGCGGTGGAGAAGTGGTCCACGTGGTGCCCCAGGTTCTGGGCGATGGAGAGGGCCTTGAGGAATACCTCGGGGAGCAGCACGGCGCTCCCCACATTGAGGTAGACCCCGCCGTCGCCGAGATCGGCCACCACGGAGGTGAGAAGCCGGAAGTCCCGGAAGGTGGCCTCGCCGATGACCGCGCCATCGGCGGCAGGATGCTGGTGGATGATGTCGGTGCCGAGGGCCACATGGACCGTGAGGGGAATATCCCGCTCCACGCAGGTCGCCATGAGGCTCCACTCCCGGAAGGGGTTCCCGTTCTCGATGATGAAGCGCCCCACCGCCTCGCCGTACCCCATCCCCCGGGCAAGCCCCTCCTTCAGGGCCCGGTTGATGTCGCGGCCGGTCTCTTCGGCCATGCCGAAGGTGCCGCAGTGGAGAACCGCCCCCACGTCCTCGCTCGTCTCACCGATGAGCGACAGTTCGTAGTCATGGATAGAGCCGGCGCCGTTCAGGGCCACCGCCGTGATCACGTCGGCCTCGATGAGCTTCTTCAGCACCGGCTGGAGGCCGCACTTGATCACATGGGCACCCATGGCGAGAATGACCGGCTTTCCCTTGGCCCGGGCAGCCACCACGGCGTCAGCAACGCCGGTGAGGGCCTCGGCGCCCAGCTGCCGCGGCAGTGCAGCCATAAGACCGGCAACGCTCATTCCCGCGGCGATCGGACCGGCGAAGTCGTTCCGGATGCTCACCTTGTTCTTCCGCTCGGCGATGGGATAGGTAGAGACCCCCGCGAGATCGACAGGACGGTAGTTCATGCAAAAAGCCCCTTCTCCACCAGGTCGCAGACAATGTGGATGATAGTGATGTGCGCTTCCTGGATGCGGGGGGTATCACCGCTCGGCACGGTGAGTTCCAGGTCGACGATCCCCCGGATTGTCCCGCCGTCGCGCCCCAGGAGCCCCACGGTGATGCAGCCGCGGTCGTTGGCGAGGGCGAGGGCCTCGTACACGTTCCTGGACGATCCGCTGGTGGAAAGGCCCACCACCACGTCCCCCTCGTCGGCCAAGGCCTCCACCTGGCGGCGGAAGATGGCGTCAAAGCCGTAATCGTTGCCGATGGCGGTGAGGATCGAGGTATCGGTGGTAAGCGCCACGGCCGGCAGCCCCCGGCGCTCCATCTTGAAGCGGCCGACGATCTCGGCGGCAAAGTGCTGGGCATCGGCCGCTGACCCCCCGTTCCCCATGACGAGGAGCTTCTTACCCCCCCCCAGGGCCGTGATGAGCATCCCGGCGAACGCCGCGATCCGCGGCGCAAGCTCCCGCTCCACCGTCTCCATGACCTCGCGGTGGGACCGGAGCTGGGTCGTGATTTCCTCGATCATCGCATCCTCCTGGAAAGCAGCGTGGTTGTCTAATCTAGCCGAATCGGCCGGAGGTGTCACCCGATTTCACTCAGGGGGACCGGGGTGGTACAGTGCCCCTTCCCGGTGCCGGATCACATCCCCAAGCCAGCCAAAGGATTTAGCCCCCTCCACCCCCGGGATGGAAAGACCGTCGACACCGGCGACGGTCACCATGTCGCCCCGTGCCGCCAGGAGCCGGCCGATGATCTTGCGGATTTCGCCGGTGGCAAAGAAGCGCGGGAGGAGCACCATGTTGATAGAGCGGTGAAGAGAACCGTGTCCGGTCTCGACGAGGACCTTATGAAGCGTCGGATGAACAATGACGGTAAAGCGGTACCCCATCCGGGCGCCCTTCAGGATGATGTCGAGCTTCTCACGTACCGCTTCGGGCTCGACGTCCTTGGGGAAGTAGACGCAGAAGGCGTCCTCACGCCCCCACCGGGCCTCGCAGGTTTCGGCGCTCCGGCGCACGGTTTCCTCCCTGCGGACAATGGAGCCGAAGAGAACCTCGTCAGCGTAGGTGACCGCCACCCCCTCGGCGGCAAAGGTCAGATACCCGTTCCGGAGGGCACGGCGGGAAAAGTCCCTGAGGCACCAGAGTCCGCCGTCGAGTTCTTCGTCGAAGCCCCCCTGGCGCTCCATCAGCTCCCTGCGGAGCAGAAGGGCAGCAAAGGAACCGTGGGATACCTCAGTAACCGTTTTGGAGGAGAGAGTGGCCCGTTTCCGGCGTCCCTGCCCCCCCTCACGTTCCAGGCGCGGCACGATGATTCCTGCATCGGAGCGGGAATTGGCCAGCTCGACCATTGGCTCCAACCATCCCCCCGCAACCAGCGTCGTGTTCCGCACGATGACAGCAAAGGGAGCCTCGACCTGGGCGAGGCCCCGGTTCACCGCCTTGACGAAGCCTTGATTGGCGCTGGTTTTCAGGGAAAGTGCCCGTTCCCCCAATATGTCGGCAAACTCCTCAAGGAGCCGTTCGGTCTCCCGGTCGCTGCCATTGTCGATGAGGATGAAGCGGGCTGAGGGTGTGATGTCCATGAGGGTAACCAGGCAGTTGCGGGTTTCAACGGGCCTGTTCCAGACGGGGATGAGTATGTCGACGTCAAAGGGTGCCATGGGGAATTGTCACGCCCGAGGGCAAATGGCCTGAGCGGCGGGTCGGGAAAAACGCGGAAACCGCACGGACAGCCCGTCGGTGGAGTCATGACTGCTCCTGCCGACGCGGCATCGATGCGGTTTTCGCTGGACTGCTGCCGCGCTGGACGCGCGGCAGATACACATGGTCAGGACGAGACAGCCACCCGGCGGAGCAGGTTCAGCTCGTCAAGGACCTTGCCGGAACCAAGAACAACGCAGGAGAGGGGGTCCTCGGCGGTTACGACCGGCAGACCCGTCTCCTCGCGGAGCAACGCATCCAGGTTACGGAGCAGCGCCCCGCCGCCAGCCAGCACGATTCCCTTGTCCACGATATCGGCCGCCAGTTCGGGCGGAGTCCGCTCGAGGCAGATTTTCACCGCCTCCACGATGGCGTTGACCGGCTCGGAGAGGGCCTCGCGGATCTCGTCGGAGTTGATCTGCACGGTCTTCGGGATGCCGGAGACCAGATCGCGCCCCTTCACCTCCATGGGCCGAACGTCGCCCAACGAGTAGGCCTCGCCGATCTCGATCTTGATGAGCTCGGCGGTCCGGTCACCGATGAGGAGGTTGTACTTGCGCTTGATGTAATGGACAATAGCCTCGTCCATCTTGTCGCCACCCACCCGGACACTCCTCGTGTAGACGATGCCGGCCAGGGAGATGACCGCCACCTCGGTGGTCCCCCCGCCGATGTCGACGATCATGTTGCCGGAGGCTTCGGTGATGGGCAGCCCCGCCCCGATGGCAGCCGCCATGGGCTCCTCGATGAGGTAGACCTCCCGGGCGCCGGCCGACTCCGCCGACTCCTTCACGGCCCGCTTCTCCACCTGGGTAATCCCCGAGGGGACGCAGATGACGATCCGCGGGCGGACCAGGGTCTTGCGGTTGTGGACCTTGTGGATGAAGTAGCGGAGCATCTCCTCTGTGATGTCGAAGTCGGCAATGACTCCGTCCTTCATGGGGCGGATGGCAGTGATGCTCCCCGGCGTCCGGCCGAGCATCTTCTTTGCCTCCATGCCGACGGCAAGGACCTTCTGCTGGCCGTTGTTCATCTTCTGCACGGCAACAACGGAAGGCTCGCGGACCACGATCCCCTTCCCTTTAAGGTAGACAAGGGTGTTGGCAGTTCCGAGGTCTATGGCCAAGTCGTTGGAGAAAAGCCCGAAGAGGGCGTCGAATATTTTAAGCATGCATTAATCCCTTCCATTCATGGGCGAAAGTGAGCTTTTTCGAAGCGTTGCATCGTAGCAGAAACCCCCTGAGCATGCAAGGGGGAAAAGCTGACGCCACGCAATCATGTTGCTTTTGGGAGGCGGGTTATAGTAGTATGCGGACCCATTGTTTAACGGGTTACGGCACCGATTTCTGCGAACGCAAAGGAGTTCTCGCGAATGCTCGGCATCATGCGCAAGTACAAGCAGTCGATCGTCATCAAGGTGGTTTTCGGAATCATCGTTCTCAGCTTCATCGGCACCATCTTCCTCGTCTGGGGGAAGGGCGATGGGGGACTCACCCCGTCGAGCTACGCCGTCAAGGTGGATCGCACAAAGATCAGCTACGAAGAGTTCCAGCGGACCTACTACCGTCTGCGCGACATCTACGCCCAGATCTACGGCCCGGCCCTCACCCCCGAGGTAGAAAAGCAGCTCAACCTGAAGAAGCAGGCCCTCGACTCCCTCATCCACGCGGCCCTGGTGCGCAGCGCCGCCAAGGAAATGGATATAAAGGTGTCGAAGGATGACGTGCAAAAGGCCGTCGCCGCCATACCCGCCTTCCAGAAGAACGGCGCCTTCAATTCCGAACAGTATTTCCAGGTCCTCAAGGCGAACCGGATTACCCCCAAGGAGTTCGAGGCAAGCCAGAAAGACGAGCTCATGGTGAAGAAGGCCCAGGACCAGATCAAGGCAAAGGTCCAGGTCACCGACGATGCGGCACGGCAGCTCTTCCGGAAAAAGAACGACCGGATAAGCCTCCAGTTCGCCTCCTACTCTCCCGAAGAGGTAAAGGGTGAGATCAAGCTCTCCGACCAGGAACTCACCGACTTCCTCGCCAAGAACCAGAACGATTTCAAGACTCCTGAGCAGATAAGCGTCTCCTTCGTCCTCGCCGACCCGGCCAAGGTGGCCGGCAACCTGGAGGTGACCGAGGCCGACATCCAGTCCTGGTACCAGAAGCACATCGACCGCTACCAGGGCAAGGGCGGCATCCTCCCCCTGGCCGAGGTCAAGGAGCAGGTGAAGGCCGACGCCCGCCGCTTCCATGCGGGGCAGAAGGCCTACGAGCTTGCCGCCGCCTCCCTGAACAAGCACAAGGCAGCCGGTGATCTGGCCGCCATAGCCCGGGAACTGGGCGGCGCCGTCAACGAAACGCCGCTCTTCACTGGCCAGTCTCCCGCACCGGCCCTGGCCGGCGAAAAAGAGGTGCTGTCGCGGGCCTTTCTTCTCAAACAGAACGAACTGGGTGGTCCGGTGGAAACACCGAAAGGAATCTACATCCTGAAGCTCAAGGAGCGCAAGGCTGCCGAAGTGCCGCCCCTGGCCCAGATCCGCGCCAAGGTCGAGGATAAGGCCAAGGCCGTCAGGGCGGTGGAACTGGCCAAGAAGAAGGCCGAGGAGGCCCAGGCGAAACTCGCCAAGGGAGACACGAAAGGTCTCGCATTGCAGGAGACCGGAAGCTTTGGATTCGATGCCAAAGGGAACGTTCCGGTGGCAGGGACCTCCCCTGAACTCATGGAGGCTGCCTTCACTCTGACCGACAAGGCGGCTGCACCCCAGAACCCCATCAAAGTTGGCAACCGCTGGATCGCCGTCAGGCTCAAGGAGCGCACCGAGCTGAACGCAGCCGCCTTCCCGACCGAAAAGGAGAAGATCAAACAGGAACTCCTCCCGGTGAAACAGGAAGAGGAGCTTCAGAAGTGGCTCAAGGAATTGCGCGCCAAGGCAAAGATCGACATCAACCCAGCCCTCAAGGATACGTAGCGGGCACCATCACACGATTACGAACAAAAGGAGACTGAGCCATGGCAAACCTGGTTCTCAAGACCGACTTCCCCGATCTGAAGCTTGTGGCCCGCGGCAAGGTCCGCGACATCTACGACCTGGGCGACGCCCTGCTCATCGTCACCACCGACCGGATTTCCGCCTTCGACGTCATCATGAATGAGGGGATCCCTGACAAGGGATACGTGCTGACCCAGATCTCCACCTTCTGGTTCCGCCAGATGGAGGACATCATCCCGAACCACATCATCTCCACCGAGGTAAAGGACTTCCCGGCCCAGTGCCAGAAGTACGCCGCCGACCTGGAAGGGCGCTCCATGCTGGTCAAGAAAGCAAAGCCCCTGCCGGCGGAGTGCATCGTGCGCGGCTACATCTCGGGGTCGGGCTGGAAGGACTACAAGGCCACCGGCGCCATCTGCGGCATCAAACTCCCGGCGGGGCTCGTGGAATCGGACAAGCTGGAAGAGCCGATCTTCACCCCCTCCACCAAGGCTGAACTCGGCACCCACGACGAGAACATCTCCTTCGACACGATGGTCGAACTGGTGGGTAAGGAACTGGCCGAAAAGGTGCGCGACGTCACCATCGCCATCTACAAGCGGGCCCGGGACATCGCCGACGCCAAGGGGATCATCATCGCCGACACCAAGTTCGAGTACGGCATCCACAACGGCGAGCTGATTCTCATCGACGAGTGCATGACGCCGGACTCCTCCCGATTCTGGCCCAAGGACAGCTACAAGCCGGGCGGGGCCCAGCCCTCCTTCGACAAGCAGTTCCTGCGGGACTACCTGGAGACCCTTGACTGGAACAAGACCGCCCCTGCCCCGCCGCTCCCCGCCGAGATCGTTCAGAAGACGGGAGAAAAGTATATGGAAGCATTAGTGCGGCTCACGGGGAAGGGAAAGTAGCCTCCCGCTACGCTTCGGCACAACATACTCCAGACGCACGAAAGCCCCGGCCTCTTCAGACCGGGGCTTTTTCATTTGTCCCCCATATCTCCGCCGCTCAGGTAATCCCCCAGCACTCCCCGGCTGTGCTCGTCCTCGTGGCACCAGACGCAGAGGTTCTCCCAGTTGCTCCCGTCGGGGGGGTTCCGATCATGATTCCCATCCCGATGATGCACCGTGAGGAGGTGCAGGTTGGCAAGATCGAACTCCCGGCCGCACTTGGCGCAGATCCAGCCGTGAATCTTCAGCGACTGCTCCCGGTAATTGTCTGATGAAGTCTGCTCTCCCCGCATGCGCCGCACCATCTCGTCAAGCTCTGCCTGAGTCTTTTCTGCCGGCTTTCCCGGCCGGCGCGGTCTGAACGTCTGTCCCATGGTTTCCTCTTCAGTATCCCCATTCCAGGCTCTCGATCCGCGCCACGTTGCCGTTCTCGAAGATGACCCGGTACATGAACTCGTTCGACCCGAAGTTGTAGGTCCAGTCGTCGACGGTGATCCGCGTAAACGTCCGGGTGACTCCGGGTTTGGTGCTGCCGCCGACTTCCACCTGATCGCGCTGGGTGGAGAAGGCAGGGGGGCCACACTTTTGGAGCACCTGGGGGATGGCGTCACCGATGGAGACGATGCCACCCTTGCAGATCATGGTTCCGGTGTCGGTGGCGCCGGCGGCACACGGCGCCAACGCAAGCAGGGTGACGGCGATGATTCCCGCTTTCCCGAACATGATATACCTCCTCAGGGCTCCGCCCATCCTTTCGTCACGTCGCCGTACATGTCGGCCAACTGCCCGATCTTCACCCCCTTGTCGCTTCCGCCCCGGGAACCGGCGGCATCGGCGTCACACACTTCCAGAAGCAGCGGGAAGAGCGGGTGCTCCATGAACCGGCGCTGTTTGGGGGAGAGACGGGCGCCGGGAGTAAGGTTCCAGGTAAAGTGAAAGGTGTGATGCTTGACGAGCCACGCCACATCGGCGGCGAACTGCGGGAGGCCGAGCCGCTCCATGATGGCTGTCACTAGGTCGGCACCGGCTTCTGAGTGCCCCCAGGAGCGCCACCGCCCCCTGATGAAGGCGGTAGTTTCGGCCTTGCCGATGTCATGGAGGAGAACCCCCCAGAAGACGCGGGGGTCGGCATCGTCGGGGACGGCGTCCATGGCGAGCATGGTGTGGTTCCATGCGTCCCCTTCGGCGTGGTACTGCTCGGGCTGGGGGACGCCACGCAGACGGGCCACTTCGGGTAGCCTTGCGTCAAAGCTCCCGTCGGCGAGCCACTGCTCGATCAGCTCCCGGCAGTGGCGGGCAGTTTCCAGCCCCCTGATCCCGCTTTGGACATCTCCGGCCGTCATCAGATCCTGTTCACTAGTGCCGCGAATTTCTCCACCATCACCACCACCTCGTTGGCGATCCGCCCGTCGGGGGCACCCACGGCCACGGGTCCGTAATGGCCGGCGCTGGTCAGTCCCTGGACGATACAGCCATGGATGAGGAACGCCTTGAGTATGTCGAGGACTACGGTGTCGCCACCGCCGCCGATCATCCCCTCGGAGGTGAAGGCGGCGGCCGCTTTGCCGTCCAGCCTCTTGAAGTACTTGACGCTTTCATCCACGAACTTCTTCACGGGCCAGGCCATGGTGCCGAAGTAGTTGGGGGAGCCGATGATGAAGCCGTCGTAGGAAGGGAGCGTGTCGATGTCCACCTCTTCCACCGTCTTCAGGTCCACCGCCAGATCCTTCGTCGAAAGCCCGTCGGCGATCATCCGCGCCATCTTCTCGGTGTTGCCGCTGCGGGAGTAGTAGGTTACGAGAACTTTTTTCATTGTTTCCTCCTGTCGGTTGCGTCGTGTCAGTGCGCGCTCGAAGCCTGAGCCGCTTCCGGCTTCCTGTTTCCCGCCGGCGACTCGAAGAGCCGCGCCGCGGCCCCCAGCTGCTCCGGCGTACCAAGGAGCAGCACGATGTCTCCTTCCTGCAGCACCCACACCGGGTCGGGATTGGGGGTCACCTCCTCCCCCCGCTTGATGACCAGCAGTGAAGCACCCGACCGGCTGCGGAGGGTTCCCTGTCGGAGGCTTTCACCCTCAAGAGGTGCCCCCTTCTTCACCCGAAAGGTGCCGATCTCGGCGCCGGTCAGGTAGCCGGCGATGCCGACTGCGTGGCTGTGGCGGCGGCTCAGGGTGCGGAACATGTCGTAGGAACCACTCCGGATCTCGGCGACGCAGTGGTCGATCTGGTCGTGGGGAACGAGGAAGTTGCGCAGCACCCGCGAAAAAATCTCGATGGAGGTCTCGAACTCCTCGGGCACCACCTCGTTTGCCCCTATCTTGTAGAGCGGTTCCATCTCGGCGATGTAACGGGTCCGGACGATGATGTGAATCGTTGGGTTCATCTGCCGCGCCTGGGCCACGACCCGGCGGCTGGCGGCGGCGTCGGAAATGGCAATGACGATGATGCGGGCCCGCTCCACGGCGGCATGGGTCAGGACCTCGGGTCGCGTGGCGTCGCCGAACATGATGCGGGTCCCCTTGCTCTTTTCGGTGGAGACGGTAAAGGGATTGGTCTCGATGACCACGTGGGGTATCTTCTGAACCTTGAGCACCCGGGAGAGGTTCTTGCCGTTGACGCCATAGCCAATCACGATCACGTGGTCCGAGAGGGTGAGCTTCTTCTCCTTTCCCGCCAGGACCCCCCGCCCCCGGGTCAGGGGAGCCGGCAGGATACCCACCAGCCAGGCGGCCACCGGCGCGCCGATCTTCAGGCAGAGGGGGGTGAGGGCCATGGTGGCCACGGAGGCAGCCAGAAAGACCTGGTAGTGTTCCTTGGAGAGAAGGCCGTGCTGCATGCCCGTCTGGCAGAGGATGAAGGAGAACTCACCGATCTGGGCCAGGGCAAGCCCCGCCACGATGGCGACGCGGGCAGGAACGCCCATGGCCACGGCCGCCCCCCCCGTGACCAGAAACTTGACCACCAGGATGGTCAGGACGAGGGAGCCCACCAGCAGCGGATGCTTCACCAGGACGGAGAGGTCCAAAAGCATTCCGACGGAGATAAAGAAGAGGCTCATGAAGGCGTCGCGGAAGGGGATGATGTCTCCCAGGGCCTGGTGGCTGTACTCCGATTCGGAGATGGCGAGGCCGGCGATGAAGGCCCCGAGGGCCAGCGACAGTCCCACCTGGGCCGTGAGCCAGGCGGTGCCGAACCCGATAAAGATGATGGTCAGGATGAAGAGCTCACGGCTGCGGGCCTTCACCACCTGCTCGAAAATCCAGGGAACCGCGAACCGGGCTCCGAAATGGGCCACCACCACGACGGCCACCGCCTTGGCCGACACGAGAAAAATTCCCGTCCAGCCGTTGCCTGCTCCGGCCAGGAAGGGGGTAAAGAGCATGAGCGGCACCACACAGAGATCCTGGAAAATCAGGATGCCCAGGGCCATCTTGCCGTGGGGGGTATCCATCTCCCCGTTGTCCATGAGAAGTTTCATGAGGATGGCAGTGCTGGAGAGGGCCACGAGGAAGCCGAAAAAGGTGGCCTGGGGGAGTGGAATGCCAAATGCCAAGCCCAGCAGCGCCACGATGAGGATGGTGAACCCCACCTGCATCCCCCCCCCCCAGAAGACCAGGTGCTTGATCCGCATCAGTTCCTTGAGGGAAAACTCGATGCCGATGGTGAAGAGGAGCAGCACAACCCCGATCTCGGCCATCTGCTCCACCTGGTGGGTGTCCTTGATGAGCCCGAGGGCATAGGGGCCGGCCAGGATGCCGGTGGCGAGAAAGCCGATGATGGAGGGGAACATGAGGCGGCGCAGGAGCACCACCGTGAACACCGCCAGACCGAAAAGGATCTCCATATCTTTGAGGACTTCGTAACTCATTGCTGTCTCTCGTCAAACTCCCTCAGATTCGATCCCCCTCAAGGGTACTACCATGCCGTCAGGCAAAACTCAAGCCCGTCAGGGGTATCAGGGCGCCCCCTTCCGGGACAGAAGAGCCTGAACCTCGGCCAGGACCTCGTGCCGGGCGAGGAAATGGAGGACATCGCCCGCGGCCAGCACCGTCCCGCCGCTGGGGACGACGAAATCGTCCTGCCGGGTGATCAGCACCACGAGAGTCCCCTGGGGAAGCCCCAGTTCCACGATCTGCCTCCCCACCGCGAAGGAGTCGGCAGGAATCTCCACCTCTACCAAGTCTCCCCTCCCCTGATCCAGGGATTCGAAATCGAGGCGCACCCGGCGCCCCGGCGGGCAGGGGTCCTCAAGGCCGAGCCAGCGTGCCGCCAGGGGAAGCGATGCCCCCTGCAGGAGTGCGGAGGTGAACACGATGAAGAAAACGATGTGAAAGATGGTGTCGGCCATGGCCATGCCGGACAGGAAGGGAAACGTCCCGAGGATGATGGGGACCGCACCCCTGAGTCCCACCCACGACACCATGAGCTTTTCCCGGAGGGAGAGGCCGGTGGCAGCAAGAGCGATGAAAACGCTCGCCGGCCGTGCCACAAGCATGAGGAACGCCGCGGCCGCGAGCCCAACTCCGACGATGGGTACCAGCCGCGACGGATACACCTGGAGCCCCAGGATGAGAAACATGGCAATCTGCATGAGCCAGGCAAGCCCGTCGTGAAACCGGGTCAGGCTCTTCTTGTGAACAAAATCGCTGTTCCCCATGACGATGCCGGTCACATAAACCGCCAAAAACCCGTTTCCCCCCACGACTGCCGCGACCCCGTAGGTGAGGAGTACGAGGGTCAGGGTCAGGACCGGGTAGAGCCCGTCATACTCAAGGCGCAGACGGTTCACAAGGATAACGCCACCCCTTCCCAGGAGGTAGCCGACGGCGGCGCCGCAGGCCATCTGCCAGACCGCCAGTGGCACGAGGGCCCAGGGGTTGGCGGCCGGCTGGGTGACGAGCATAATGAAACCGGTGGTCAGGAAGACCGCCATGGGGTCGTTGCTTCCCGACTCCAGTTCCAGAAGCGGCTTGAGATTGCCCCGCAGGCAGACGCTGCGGGAACGGAGCACCGCGAAGACCGCCGCCGCGTCGGTGGAAGAAATGATGGCACCGAGAACGAACCCTTCGAACAGGGAAAAATCGAGGAAGGTGACGGCAAACCACCCCATGAGAAGGGCGGTGATGAGAACTCCGAGAGTGGAGAGGGAAAGCCCCTGGCGAATGACCGGCCTGACGGAGCGCCAGGAGGTGTCGAGGCCTCCGGAGAAAAGGATGCAGGCCAGGGCCACGACCCCGAAGGACTGCACGAGACGGGGGTCGTCGAAATGGAACCCTCCGGGTCCGTCGGAACCGGCCAGCATGCCGACGCCCAGGAAGAGAAGGAGCGATGGGATCCCGAGCCGGCTCGACACCTTGCTGGCAAGGATGCTCACCAGCAGGAGGAACGACACTCCGAGGAGGATGAACTCAAATGACGACGGCATGGGACTCCCGAGGGGTGGTGGGCGCGGGGCCGGAGGCGGCGCCCCGAGAGCAGATCAGAGGTAGCGCTTCAGACCGCGCCGCTCCAGCTCCTCCACAACTTTCTTCACCTCCTGGGCCCGTTCCCGTGCGCAGACCAGCAGGGCGTCGGGGGTGTCCACCACGACGAGGTCCCGAACGCCGACGAGGGCCATGAGCTTCTCGCCACGGACGATGCAGCCGGTCGCATCGGCAATAACCGTCTCCGACGCGCCGATCACCACGTTCCCGGCGGTGTCGGACTCCATCACATCGGGGAGCGCGCTCCAGCTCCCCACGTCACTCCAGCCGAAGGCGGCCGGGATCATCGCCACATTGTCCGCTTTCTCCATAACGCCGTAATCGATGGACTCACCCCTGACCATGGCGTAGACCGCCTCAATCTGGGGGGCCAGGTCGGCCGGTTCCCAGATGTCAGGCGAAAAGGTGATACCGGCAAAGGCCCGGGCCAGCTCCGGCATGTGGGCCACCAGCTGGTCGAGGATCACGTCGGTCCGCCAGAGGAACATGCCGCTGTTCCAGTAAAACGTATCCGCGGCAAGGAACTCCAGGGCACGCTCCCGATCGGGTTTCTCCACGAAGCGCTTTACCGGGTAGGGCCCCTCGCCCCGTAGTTCCTTGTCGGCCTCAATGTAGCCGTAGCCGGTCTCTGGGCGGTCCGGAGCGATCCCGAGGGTGACCAGGTAGCCGTTCAGGGCCGCCTCCCTCCCTTTCTGAATGGTTGCGCAGAATTCATCCTCGTCGCGGATGAAATGGTCGGCAGGAAGCACCGCCATCACTGCTTCGGGGTCGTGCCGGGCGATGAGGGTGGCGGCAAGGCAAATGGCCGGGGCCGTATTGCGCCCCAGGGGCTCCTCGATCACCTCGACCCGGACCCCCCGCAGGTACTCCAGCTGGCGCCTGGTCTCCTCGGCCTGCAGGTGATTGGTGACTACGAGGATCCGCTTGGGATTCAGGGGAAGAACGCGCTCCACGGTCCGCTGGAGCATCGACTTGCCGCCGAAAACCGACATGAGCTGTTTCGGGTGAAGTTTGCGCGACAGGGGCCAGAAACGGGTGCCGGAGCCGCCGGCGAGGATGACGACGTACATGGGGGAGCCCTCCGGGGTGAAAAGTGAGGAGTCAGAATTCAAGGAGTCAGAATCCAGAAGGCGTTAGTGCAGCGGTTTCATTCTGGATTCTGAATTTTATACCGATAATGGCTGGTAGGCAACTTCGAGCACCGTGAAGACCGCTTCCCCGGCCGGCCGGCGGACGTGAACCTCGTCCCCCTCGTGCCGGCCCAGGAGAGCCTTCCCCATGGGTGAATCGATGCTGATGAATCCGTTGGAGGCGTCGGTCTCGTCGGGGCCGACGACGCGGTAGACCACCTCGTCTCCCTCCTCGGTTTCGAGCCGGATCCAGGCGCCGAAGAAGATCTTGCCGTTGGCGGGGGGAGGGGCGTCGACCACGGTGAGGTGGTCGAGGCGTTGGGTGAGGAAGCGGATGCGGCGGTCGATCTCCCGCAGCCGCTTCTTGCCGTAGATGTATTCGGCGTTTTCCGAACGGTCCCCCTCGGCGGCGGCGTCGGACACACCCTGGGTGACGCGGGGGCGTTCCTCCCTCCAGAGCCAGGTGAGCTCATCGCGGAGTTTTTTCGCCCCCTCGGTGGTTATGTAGTTGGACTGCTTCGCCACCTACCCCTTCTCTTCGATTTTAGCCTTGAGAAGGTCGCCAAAGGAGCCCATGGACTCTTTTGAGGAGGTCGTAGCCTGCTGACGGAAGGAGTCGATACTCTTCTCCTCCTCTTCGGCGGCCCGGCTCACTTCGGCAAGGGCCAGCGAGAGGCGGCGGGCCTCACGGTCGACGCCGTCCACCTTCACTTCAACCGATTCGCCCTCTTTCAACACATCGCTGGGATGGTTGATCCGCTTCCCCTTGCCGAGCTTGGAGATATGGAGCAGCCCGTCGATGCCGGGAGCGAGGGTCACGAAGGCGCCGAACGCCGCAAGCCGTGCCACGGTGCCGGTGTGGTAGGAGCCCTCGGGGAACTGGTCGGCCACCGATGCCCACGGGTCGGCGAGGGTATCCTTGAGGCTCAGGGAGATCTTGCCGGCGTCCCAGTCGATCTTCTTGATGACGACGCTCACCTGCTCTCCCACGGAGAGGACGTCGCGGACGTGCTTCACCCGGGTCCATCCCACCTCGGAGATGGGGATGAGGCCATCCACACCGCCGAGATCCACGAAGGCGCCGAAGTCGGCCAACCGGGTCACCGTACCGGTGACGGTCGTCCCCTCCTTGAGGGTTTCCTTGAGGGCCTCCCGCTTGCCCCGCTGCTCCTCCTCGAGGAGTTGGCGATGGGAAAGGACGATGTTGCGGCCCCGCTCGCCGTATTCCGTAACCCGGAAGAGGAGGTGCTTGCCCACAAACTCGGCCGGATTCTCGGCCCGGCGCAGCGAGATCTGGGAGAAGGGGCAGAATGCACGGGTGGTGCCGCTGAGCCTCACCTCGAACCCCCCCTTGATCTCCTTGACAACGAACCCTTCAACGGGGATTCCCGAGCGATGGGCTTCCTCGAGCTGGGCGTTGGCTGCGGCGCCGGCCCCCAGCTTGGTGGTGAAGCGGAGCTCGTTGCGTACGCTCCCCGTGTACCAGACGGTGACGGTATCACCCTCGGCAATAGTCAGGTTCCCCTCGGCGTCCAGGAGTTCCTTGCGCTCCATGACCCCTTCGCCCTTCTTGCCGATATCAAGGAAAACCCAGTCAGTGCTGATTTTGAGGACCTTCGCCTCCACCTTCGAGCCGGGCCTCAGGCGGGTGGTCTCGCTGTTGCTCTTCTCAAAAAGCTCGGCAAAGCTCTCCTCTTCGGTTGTTTCGATTCCGTCTTTCTCGTCCATGTCCATGTGATATAGCTCCGTCGTGAAATGGCAACAGTTGGATAAAGTTGCGAATAGCACAAAATAGTCGAAATAAGACGATTAGTCAAGCATGTGAAGCCCTTTCCTCTCCAGAGGGGAAACGCCGGACCGACCTTTCCTTGACCAGGGATGGCTGAGGCCGTAAAGTTGAAAGAAGATCACCGTGCAAATGCAGGCCCGGCAGTGGAGGGACGGAATGAGCAGTTCACGAAGGAAACCGAGCGCCGACGGAAACGACACCCTGCTCCTGGTCGCCACTCTTCCGGTGGAACTCCAGTCGGCCCTCCACCGGATACCGCTGGATGAGCTCCTGGAGGTGGTCATGGACCTGGGGCGCCCCGCCGAGGCCCGTCTTGCCGGCCGGACGGTGCAGCTCTCAGACCAACCGGTGAACCACGAGGAGCTTGCCCACGTGACCGCCCTGACGGGAGAATTCGGCGACGACAACCGGGCCGGGATCGAGCGGACCCTCCACCGGATCTCCGCCATCCGCAACCGCAAGGGGCAGATCGTGGGGCTCACCCTCCGGGTGGGGAGAGCGGTCTTCGGCGGGATCGATCTGCTGCGAGACCTGATCGAAGGGGGCCAAAGCCTCCTCATCCTTGGGCGGCCCGGGGTGGGAAAGACCACAAAGCTGCGGGAGATGGCGCGGGTTCTGGCCGACGACTTCGGCAAGCGGGTGATCGTAATCGACACCTCTAACGAGATTGCCGGCGACGGCGACATCCCCCACCCGGGGATCGGGAGCGCCCGGCGGATGCAGGTGCCCCGGGTCGATCGCCAGCATGCGGTGATGATCGAGGCAGTGGAAAACCATATGCCCGAGGTGATCATCGTGGACGAGATCGGCACCGAGGCCGAGGCCGCCGCGGCCCGCACCATCGCCGAACGGGGGGTGCAGCTGATCGGCACGGCCCACGGCACGACCTTGGAGAATCTCATCAAGAACCCTACCCTCGCCGACCTCGTGGGAGGGGTGCAGGTGGTCACCCTCTCCGACGAAGAGGCCCGACGACGACGCTCCACCAAGACCGTGAGCGAGCGTCGGGCGCCCCCTACCTTCGATATCGTGGTGGAGATGGTGGACCGGGACGAGCTGATCGTCCACAGCGATACGGCCGCGGCAGTGGACGCCATCCTGAGGGGCTACGCCCCCCGGGGGGAACGGCGCGAACAGGGGGCCGACGGACAGGTTCACGTTCGTGACGAAGAGCCGGCCGTTGTGACAACCCCGCCACCGTCGGCAACGGAGCTTGCCGAGCGCCGGGGGCCGGCGCGAGTCTACCCCTACGCCCTCTCCCGCGATCTCCTTGAGCGGGTGATCCGGAGCCTGCGGCTCGATGCCCGCACCGTGGGGGGAGTCGAGCAGGCAGATGTCATTATCGCCCTCCGCTCACGGGCCGACGACCTGAGGCTCAAACGGATCATGGACACAGGCGGAGCGTCGCTTCACTTCATCAAGCGCAACACTGCCAACGAGATGCGGAGGCTTCTGGAGCGGATTTTCCACGTGATGGGGGGTGAGGAGGACGACCTGCTCGCCGCCGTGGTCCGCGAGACGGAAGAGGGGATCAGGTCAGCAATGGAGGAAGGTGTGGCAGTGGAGCTCGCCCCTCAGCGGCCGGCGCTCCGCAAGATGCAGCATCGGCTCATCGCCGGTCACGGCCTCGTGGCAGAGAGCGAGGGACGCGAACCGGAACGCCACCTGGTGATCCGGCCGCCGGAGAAGGAGTGAGGCTCTGCTCCCACTCCCGGGTCCGTCCCGCAATCATGGCCCCATTCAGGGGAAGCGGCGACACGGCTCCCCCATGGCCTCCGCCAGGACGGGGTGGGTTATCCCGCCGCGCCAGGTATTGAGGGCGCCGGCCAGGGCCGGGTCGGCCCGCAGCGCCCCTTCTATACCCCGGTCGGCCAGGAGCCGCACGTAGGAAAGGGTGGCGTTGGTGAGAGCCAGGGTCGAAGTGCGGGGGTAGGCACCGGGCATATTGGCGACGGTGTAATGGATAACCCCCTCCGCCGTGTAGACGGGGTCGTCGTGGGTGGTGGGGCGGCTCGTCTCGGCGCATCCCCCCTGGTCGATGGAGACGTCGACGAGGACGGCTCCCCGCTTCATGGTGCCGAGGGCAGGCCGGTCGATGAGAAGGGGGGTCCGCCCCCCCGGCACGAGCACCGCGCCGACGACAAGATCAGCCCTCGCAAGCTCTTCCGCCAGGGTCTCCCGGTTCATGATCACGGTCCGCACCCTGCCCGCCAGGAGCTCGTCGAGGCGCTGGAGCCGGTCGATTCCCCGGTTCATGACCACCGTTTCCATGCCGAGTCCGGCGCAGACCCGCGCCGCGCCGCTTCCCACCACCCCCGCCCCCAGGATGAGGGCCCGGGCGGCAGGCACCCCCGGCACGCCGGTGGGAAGGACCCCCGTCCCCCCCAGGACCCGCTGGAGATGGTACGCCCCCACCAGCGGCGCCATCCGGCCGGCCACCTCGCTCATGGGGGCCAGGAGGGGAAGTGTCCCCCCCTTCTCCAGGGTTTCGTAGCCGATCCCCGTTACCCCCTTGCCCAGGAGCAGCTCCGTGAGGGGGCGGTTGGGTGCGAGATGCAGGTAGGTGAAGAGGGCCTGCCCCTGGCGCATCAGCTCGTACTCGACCGGAAGCGGCTCCTTGACCTTGACGAGGAGTTCCGCCCCCCCGAAAAGCTCGTCCCGGCCGCAGACCTCGGCACCGGCCCGCCGGTATTCCCCGTCGGAGAAGCCGCTCCCCTCCCCGGCGCCGGTTTCCACGAGAACCGTGTGTCCCCCGCGCGCGAGTTCCGCGACCCCGGCCGGGGTCATGCCGACCCGGTACTCGTGGGTCTTTATTTCCCGTGGTACTCCGACGATCATAGCGTTGCCCTCCTGCCCGGTGACTGGTGAGCCTCAATTGCCACGATACCCATGAAAAAGTATACCTGCCCAATCATCGCCGTCCATGGGGCAACCGCCGCACCTCCGGCAAATCTTCGCGACAAGTCGGACCGTTTCGGGTATAACAGCTTCCGCAAGGGCCTCGAACGGCTGAGGACGGAGTACGAACGGAACAACCGAAACGGCAAGAATAACCGAGGAGGGAGAGGATAACCGTGTTTCTGCTCGCCTACCTGGCTCTGGGCGCCTTCGCGGGGGTGCTGGCGGGGCTTCTCGGCGTTGGGGGAGGGCTCGTTATCGTGCCGATCCTTACCTTTCTCTTCTCCGCCCAGGGGCTCCCCGCCCCCTACATCGCCCACCTGGCGCTGGGAACCTCCCTCGCCACCATCATCTTCACGTCGGTGTCGAGCCTGCGGGCCCACCACGGCCGGGGAGCCGTCGACTGGCAGGTGGTGCGCCGCATCTCCGCCGGCATCGTCGCCGGAACCCTGGCAGGGAGCTGGGTGGCGGCCCAGCTGTCGACCCGGTCTCTCAAGGTCTTCTTCGTGATCTTTCTCTACTATGTGGCCCTTCAGATGCTCCTGAACATTCGCCCCAAACCCTCCCGCCAGTTGCCGGGTACGGGGGGGATGCTCGGCGTCGGCGGGATCATCGGCGGGGTTTCCAGCCTCGTGGGCATCGGCGGCGGCAGCCTGTCGGTACCGTTCATGGCCTGGTGCAACATCCCAATGCACACCGCTATCGGCACCTCGGCCGCCATCGGTTTTCCCATCGCCTTGGCCGGTGCCGTCGGCTACGTGGCCAACGGCCTCACCGTCGCGACCCTCCCTCCCTGGTCCCTGGGGTTCGTCTACCTCCCCGCCCTTGCCGGCATCGCCCTGGCAAGCGTCATCACCGCCCCCTTCGGTGCCCGCCTTGCACACAGCCTCCCGGTGGCAGGGCTCAAGAAAACTTTCGCGTTCCTCCTGATGGTCATGGGAACGAAGCTCCTTGCCGGTCTTCTCTAACCTCGGAGCCAACAACCTCCACTCCTGCCCATTAAATTCCTCAGAGATACCGGCACATCATCTCCTGGAAAAAATATAATTATCGCGACAGGGTGACTCCCCTCCTGACAACGGGGGGCAACTTCGCCATTTGGCCAGTTTTGCCGACGACCATGCCCAAACGCGTCACCATCTCTGAGAGATACCCATTCTAACCGATTATTTCTTAACGCCGAGAACCGGCTCCAGGCCCGTCCCGCATCCGCGAGGCAGGACCACGAGTTCGGCCGCTAGCGCCGCCAACACAAAGGGCGGAACGTTTCCGTTCCGCCCCCATGCAATGCTCTGATCTGTTCCTGTTATTGCAGACCCGCGACCCTACCGGCCGCGGGTTTTGACTTGCTCGTCATAGACCTCCTGAAGGCGGCTTGCGTGGGAGTTATCGCACGCCATCATGGCATGGAAGAACTTTCGGTACTGCTCGTCCTCGAAGTTCACGACACAATCCACATGGAGGCATGACAGATGCTCCTCAAGCTTGATGGCCGAACGAAGAGCCTCCTCCAGCGAGGGGCGGCTCCGCTTAACTCCGTCAATGATGGACTGAACAACCCGGAGGGTGTTGTCGACCTTCCACGGATCGACGGTTACCGCCCTGATGGCCCCTTCCTTCATCTTCACGGCCAGCCGGAACTGGTTGGCATGATTTTCCTCTTCACGCGCCACCCTGCGCCACATCCGTGCAACATCCACGTCATGCTCAAAACAGTCGGCATAGAGATCGTAGAGTTCCATACTCTTGAGCTCGATCTCGGCGCACTTGCCGAGTACCACCATCGTATCCACCGACATCCTGGCCATGGCTTCACCCTCCATCTTCTGTAACAATCTGGCCGACGAAAATTGCTGACTCGTCCATTTATTTGCTGCTCGTATCCGTGCAATTCTGATTCCCATCTATCGGCTGATTCCATCGCCACGCCGGTGCCAACGCTTCGCTCCCTCTGACACTGGAAATTGACAAGAGCTCATTATGGGGTATCTATCTATAAGCACCCGTAATCAGTAGCGTTCACACGAATTCCCGATAACCAGGCCCTCACCCGGCGGCAGAGCGGTTTAACAAGGAATTAAGGTGACGAAGGCACGGTGAAACGACGCCGATGCCGCATCAGAGGAAAGGAGAATGCACATGGAAGGGAAAAACCGAATCAGTGCCCGCAGCATATCGCTGCTGGCAGTAACGGCCGTATTGGCGAGCGCAACATTCACCCTGGCCGCAGAACAGACGGTGGGCAAAACAAGCTATGCACCGGTCGCCGCCACCGAATCATTCTCGACCGTCAAACAGGAGATGGAGAAACAGAAAAAGGCAGTTATGAAACGTCAGATGGACCTGCTCGGCATGCGGTACGACCTGGTTGACAAACCGATGCAGGGGGTGACCATGTCCCGGGGCAAGGCCGTGCAGGACGGTGCGCGGGTCAAACTCCCCCCAGGGACGACCTTGCAGCAGCTTGCGGCCATGACCCCGGAGGCAATCCGCGAGAAGGGACTATTCCCCAAGGGCTTCATGCCGCTGCCCCACCCCAATCACCCCGAAGGTGGCATGCTCTTCCCCAAGTTTCATATCGATGAGATCAAGAAGCAGACCGGCCGGGACCTGACCCGTTTCGATCTCGACTTCGATATCCCTGACCATTTCCTCCCCGAGTTTCCGCCTCCCATCTATCTGACTACCCGCCCCGATCTGGGCGACGTCTCCCAGGGCAAGCTGGTGACCACCCAGAACTTCTTCGAGCTGTTCAACGGCATTCTCAACCCGAAGCAGCTCGAAGGGCTGCGGCTTCTGCTCACCCCCTTCCCCCAACAGCAGTTTAACGCCACCAACGACCGCCGCTCGGCCGAACCGAGCCTGGGGGTGACCTGCTTTGACTGCCACGCCAACGGCCACACCAATGCCTCCACCCACCTGGTGGGGGACATCCGGCCACAGGAACTGCGCCACCGCCTTGACACGCCGCCACTTCGCGGGGTCAACATCCAGCGATTGTTCGGCTCCCAGCGGGCTCTCAAGAGCGTCGAAGACTTCACCGAATTCGAGCAGCGCGCCGCCTACTTCGACGGCGACCCGGTGATCGCCACCAAGAAGGGGGTGAACATCCTCGAGCGCGGCAGCCAGGTCCACTTTATGGGAGAGTTCCAAAATATTCTCGATTTTCCGCCTGCACCAAAACTCTCTGTCTTCGGCAAACTTGATCCGGCCAAGGGCAACAAGGCCGAACTGCGTGGACAGGAGATTTTCTTCGGCAAGGCGCGGTGCGCCGAGTGCCACCCCGCCCCCTATTACACCGACAACCAGATGCATAATCTGCGGGTGGAGCGCTTCTACAAGCCGGAGATGATTAACGGCCGACTGGCCAGTGCAGACGGTCCCATCAAGACATTCCCCCTGCGAGGCATCAAGGATTCCCCCCCCTACCTGCACGACGGGCGGCTTCTGACGTTGACCGACACCATCGAGTTTTTCAATCTGGTTACCGGCGTCAAGCTCACCGACGAAGAAAAGAAGGATCTGCTCGCCTTCATGCTGACCTTATAGGTTCTTCCGGCGCCGAACGGTCGGGCCCACGAAACAATGAAAGGGCGGGGAATACCCCGCCCTTTCGTATGCCAGACTCGTCATCAAACAGTCGCTACGGTTTCACCGCCGCGGCCAGAGCCTCGCGCTTCAGCCGCGCCTTGGCTTCGACCTCTCGCGCCAGGTCGTCATAGGCCACCAGGTTCTTGATGAGCGGCAGATCCTTGCGGGCCGTATCCTCGAAGAGCCTGAGCCTGCCATTGAACGTCCCAGCCCGGTTCGTAAGCCCCTCTATGCTGGTGGCCAGGTAGCTCTTGTCTTTCTTGTATGCATCATTGCGGGTGACGAAAGCCTTGGTCTTGGCCCAGTATTCGTCGCTGTTCCCCACATAGTGGTCAAGGGTCTCCAGGAACGAAAGGGTGGAGGCGGAGATGTCTGCGGAGGTCCGCAGCTTGGCCTGCACATCGGTCATGGCCCGCAGGAACTCCCCGTCGGCAAAGCGGGCCGCGGCGGAAACCTTTACGGCATCGGGATGCTTCGGATCAATGGCGTCGACCATGGCCAGGTACCGGCCGGAGGTCTTCAGATAGGAAGCGATAGAGCCCGAGGCGGCGTTCAGGGAGAGGACCCCCTGAGAGACAAACTTGGTCAGCATCGAAGCCTGCCCCGCGTAGGGGATGGGAAGGACCTTGGCAACACCGGCCGCCACGGAGCCCGCCTGGATGTACTTCTCGTAGCCGGCAAGGCTTGAGCTCATCCAGGTGACGAACTTCTCGAAGTCGGCCATGGACTGGCGCTGGGCGCGGGTATTAGCCGCCAGCTCCTGGAGCTGCCGCAAGTTTCTTGCCAGCAGCTCATCGCTGGAAACGATGGGGGCACACTCCATCTCCCGAATCTTTTGCTCCAGCCTGGACTGTTCCGCCGTGAGCGCCGCCAGAGCCTCTTCCTGGCGTTTGAGCGTCTCCTCGCAAAGGGGAGCATCCGGCTGCGGCAGGATAGTTTCGGAGGCGTGGGACGTGGGGAACTGGGCAAGAACGAGAGCCATGCAGGCCATGGCGATCAGCGTGGTTTTCAAGGGTCTGGTTCCTTTTTTCGTGTGATGCACAACGGATTAAAATAGTACCCCCGCCCCACCACCTCTGTCCAGCGTTTCATGGCACCCATGCCGGTTGAAGGCGGCACCCTCCATGATAGTATTGAATCAGCCGAAACATCGTGCCGGGGCAGTCGGACATCACAAAGGAGCTAACCATGGGAAAACTGATCAAGAAGGCCAGGTCATTGGCGAAGAGTTTCCGGGTCGAAGACGGTAGAAAGTTCAGGCTCAAGGACTTCGATCCCGACGAAACCCTCGGACTCGAGCACGAAGAGGGGATCAAGGACCGGGCAGCCAATCTCCTGCAGCAGGGGGTCGACATTCTTGCGGAAATGCAGGAGAAGCTCTATGCTCAGGACCGGTGGGCGCTCCTCCTCATCTTTCAGGCCATGGACGCAGCAGGAAAAGACGGCGCCATCAAACACGTCATGTCCGGAGTCAACCCCCAGGGATGCCAGGTCTTCAACTTCAAGGCTCCGTCTCCGGAGGAACTGGACCACGATTTTCTCTGGCGGACCAGCAAGTGCCTCCCCGAGCGGGGCCGGATCGGCATCTTCAACCGCTCCTACTACGAAGAGGTCCTGGTCGTCAGGGTCCACCGGGAACTGCTGACAAAGCAGAAGCTCCCTGCGTCACTGGTGACGAAAAAAATCTGGAAGGAGCGTTTCGAGGATATCAATGCCTATGAACGCTACCTGACCCGCAACGGCATCGCTATCTGCAAGTTTTTCCTCAACGTGTCGCGGGGTGAACAGAAGAAGCGGTTCCTGGAGAGGCTCGACAATCCGGACAAGAACTGGAAGTTCTCGGTGGCCGATGCCCAGGAGCGCGGCCACTGGGACGACTACATGGAAGCCTACGAGGATATGATCCGAAATACGGCCACCGACTACGCACCCTGGTACGTGGTGCCGGCGGACAACAAGTGGTTCAGCCGCCTGGTGGTGGCGGCCGGCATTGTCGAAGCCCTCGACGGGCTGAAGCTCGCCTTCCCGAAGGTGGACGAGGAGAAACGCAAGGAGCTTACGGCTGCCCGCATAATACTGGAGGAGGAGAAGCCTTGACAGCCGAAGCCGAAATCCCTATCCTTTCATTAAATTGTGTCGCGGCACTCCCTCACTGAAAACCATGAAAAATACGACTATCCCCCATAAAGTACTCGCGTCCGTCCTGGTCGTGGTCCTTCTGCTCATCTCAACGGCAGGTTTCGGCCTCGCCATCTCCCTCTCCCTGAAGGAGCAAGCGCCCTCCAATCATGTCAGCTGCGGCTGCATCTCGGCCGACGACGATGGAGGAGAGTCCGGCTGCCCCACCTCCGAGGCATCCCACGGCGACTTCAATCCATCCTGCGACGCCACGCCGACCATGCCGCTCTATGCACCGCTCGTGGAAAATCTCCGCGCCTACGAGCCGTTCCACGCGCCTCCCCAGGTCTACTTCGAGTTCTTCGTCCCCCCAAAAAACCGCTGCTGATGACGTCTGACGTGCGTACCGCGGTGGTCGTTGCCGCGATCTTCTCGCTTCGCCCCGACCCCGCGCCGACGACGTCCAACGTCCTCTCTGTTGTCACTGAACCCTGACCGGTGATCCGGCCCATGTCACGCACACCATTTCCCGTGACGAAGGCCACCACGAACCCGGGAGCCGCCACCCCATGGCGGCTCCCGGACAATGCCGCACATGGCTGTCACCAGCCATGCTGCGCAGGGAGGTGTAACCATGACGACAAACGACAGGTCACAGAGACTTTGGGTATTTTCTTTTGACGGTGCCCTCACGGCACCGGGGGCGGACCGGACCAAGGCCCGACTGCACCGCCTCACCCGCCAGCTCCTGGAGGAACTCGCCGGCACCCCCGGCGAACTCGTTGCGGTCCTCTCCAGCCGCTCCCTTGAGGACCTCGTCTCCCGAGTTCCCATACCGGGGGTCTTCCTCGGGGGAGGCTGCGGAACCGAATGGCACATCCCCGGAGGAGAATCCATGACCCTCTCCGGGCGCCCCAAGGAACTCCTCATGGAAAAGCGGGACGAACTGCTTCCGACACTGCGGGAGCTGGCCGACCTGCCGGGAGTGACCTTTGACGACCGCCGCTGGTCGGCGGCCATCCATACCGCCGGTACAGTGCCCAAGGTGAAACGGACCCTCGACGACCGGCTCCAGCAGGTCTGCCGGGAAAGGGGCGTCGCCCTCTATCGCTGCCCCGACATGGTGGAGGTCCAGTTTCTCCCCGAAATAACCATGGAATTCGGCGTGCGTGCCCTCTGCCGCTTCCTCAAGCACAAGGGGGCAATGGTTTGTGCCGGCAGCGACGCGAACGACGCCACAGCTCTCCGTTGGGTGGTGCGCCAGGGGGGGACCGCCCTCTCCATCGGCAGACGTCCCCTTGTGCCCGGGGCATCGGCCGTGGTAGACCTGCGGTCACTGGTGCGGCAGACCCGGGACCTCGTCAGCATGAGAGACCCCCTCCCGACGCGGCGGCCCGAACACCGATACAGTAAGGCTGCGTAGCTTAAAGCACTCTTCTCCCGGCGGTGTCGTAGAGGGGACGGGACTCCTGCCTTCCCCTCCCGGCACCGCCGAATTGACACTGCCAGGAACCCGATCACATGAGAAAAAGGATCAACCTGCTGAGGGAGTTTTCCGTCCCCCTCATCGCCGGGGTCATAACGGCTCTCGTCTGGGCCAACCTCAATCCTCAGGAGTATCACTCCTTTATCAACCAGCCGTTTCTGGGGGGATTGAACCTCCACTTCGTGGTCAACGAACTCTTCATGGTGCTCTTTTTCGGAATTGCCGCCGTGGAGATCACCCAGAGCTGTCTCCCCGGCGGCGACCTGAACCCTCCCCGCAAGGCGATCAATCCCCTTCTGTCGACCCTCGGCGGCGTCATCGGACCGGTGGCCGTCTACCTGGGGCTCAACGCCATAATCGGCGATCCGGCCCTGACACGGGGTTGGGGAATCCCCACCGCCACCGACATAGCCCTGGCGTGGCTCGTGGCGCGGCTTGTCTTTGGTGCCGGCCACCCGGCGGTGTCATTCCTCCTCCTGCTGGCCGTAGCCGATGACGCCATAGGGCTTGCCATCATCGCCGTCTTCTACCCCGACCCGAGCCATCCCACCGAACCGATGTGGCTCTTCCTGACGGTGGTCGGCATCGTGATTGCCTACATCCTGCGGGGCGCCAAGACGAAAAGCTACTGGCCCTACGTGCTCCTGGGGGGTGGACTCTCCTGGACCGGACTGTTCATGGCACATCTCCACCCGGCCCTGGCCCTCGTCTTCATAATCCCGTTCCTCCCCCATCCCCCGAAGGAAACGGCACACCTGTTCGAGGACGACCCCCGTGACACCTCAACCCTCGCCCGGTTTGAGCATGACTGGAAGATCGTCGTCGACTTCGGTCTCTTCCTCTTCGGTCTCGCCAACGCGGGAGTCGGCTTCTCCTCCATGGGGACCGCCACCTGGCTCGTGCTGACGGCTCTTCTGGTCGGCAAGACGGTGGGGATCTTCGCCCTGGGCTCGCTGGGGCAGATTCTCGGCTTCCCCCTTCCGGACAGGGTTGGAACAAAGGAACTGGTGCTGACGGGGCTCGTGGCGGGAACAGGCCTGACCGTCGCCCTCTTCGTGGCAGGGGTCGCCTTCGTTGAACCCGACATCCAGGGCTCCGCCAAAATGGGGGCGCTCCTCTCGGGAGGAGCAGCGCTTCTGGCAGTGGTCCTCGGAAGGGTCCTGAACGTGAGAAGGATTCCCTGAGGGAAATAATCGAGGCATCCCGCCCTGGAAACCATCTACTTCGACTCTTGGCGCTGGTATTTCGACCTCGATATGGGAGAATTGACGGAGTACGTACCCGAACGGGAAGCTTTCGAGAAACTCAGGTAATAACGGCCAATCACGGCCGTCACTTTCACGAACAAAGGAGAGGAAACCATGCGCACCCTGTCCGACCCGTCACTTCTGAAACAGCTCTGCTACCTTGACGGCCGGTGGCTCCCTGCCGATGGGGGGCAAACCATCGACGTCACCAACCCCGCCACCGGGGACGTCCTGGGCACCATCCCCCGGATGGGGACCGGGGAAACCCGCCAAGCCATCGAGGCGGCCAACCGGGCATTTCCTGCCTGGCGGGCCAGGACTGCCAAGGAGCGGGCCGTGATCCTCAGGCGCTGGTTTGAGCTGATCATGGAAAACCAGGAGGACCTGGCCGTCATCATGACCGCCGAGCAGGGGAAGCCGCTGGCCGAGTCCCGGGGCGAGATCGCCTATGCCGCCTCCTTCATCGAGTGGTTTGCCGAAGAGGGGAAGCGGCTCTACGGTGAAACCATCCCTGCCCACGCCCGTGACAAGCGGATAGTGGTCATCAAGGAACCGATCGGCGTCTGCGCCGCCATCACCCCCTGGAACTTCCCTGCCGCCATGATCACCCGCAAGGCCGGGCCGGCCCTGGCCGCCGGTTGCACCATGGTGGTCAAGCCCGCCACCGCAACCCCTTTTTCTGCCCTTGCCTTGGCCGAACTGGGAGAACGGGCCGGCATCCCGGCCGGGGTCTTCAGCGTCATTACCGGCTCATCCAAGGAAATCGGCGACGAGATGACCGCCAACCCCATTGTCCGCAAGCTGACCTTCACCGGCTCCACCGAGATCGGCAAGCAGCTGACCGCCCAGTGCGCCGGGACCATGAAGAAGGTCTCCATGGAACTGGGGGGCAACGCGCCGTTCATCGTCTTTGACGACGCCGATCTGGACGCCGCAGTGGAAGGGGCCATCGCCTCCAAGTACCGCAATACCGGTCAGACCTGCGTCTGTACCAACCGCCTGCTGGTGCAGGCCGGGGTCTACGATGCCTTTGCCGGGAAACTGGCGACGGCCGTGGCAACGATGCGGGTGGGCAACGGCCTGGAGGCCGATGTCCAGCAAGGTCCCCTGATTGACGAGGCCTCGGTGCGGAAGGTGGAAGAGCATATTGCCGATGCCGTGGCCAAGGGGGCCAGGATCATCATGGGGGGCAAACGACATGAGTTGGGGGGGACCTTCTTCCAGCCCACCATCCTCTGCGATGTCACCCCCCGGATGCTGGTGGCCAGGGAAGAAACCTTCGGCCCGGTGGCGCCGATCTTCAGATTCACCACCGACGAAGAGGCCATCCAGATGGCCAACGACACCGAATTCGGGCTGGCCTCCTACTTCTACACCCGCGACATGGGCCGGGTCTGGCGGGTGGCCGAGGCGCTCGAGTACGGCATGGTCGGGATCAACACCGGTCTCGTCTCCACCGAGATTGCCCCCTTCGGCGGGGTCAAGGAATCAGGCATTGGCCGGGAGGGATCCAAATACGGCATTGAGGAATTTGTCGAGGTGAAATACCTCTGCATGGGAGGAATATAAGGGAGGAGCCCCCATGACCGAGGAAAACATCCTGTTCCAGCCGGTAAAGGGATTCTGCCAGCGGCAGGTGGTGACCTGCGCCCCCGGCGACCGGCTGGTGGCGGTGGCCGCAACCATGCGAGAGCACAACATCTCCAGCGTGGTGGTCTGCGAGGGTGATGCCCCGACCGGCATTGTCACCGACCGGGACCTGCGGAACAAGGTCGTGGCCCGGGGCGTCGACTGCCACACCATGACGGCGGGGATGATCATGAATGCGCCCCTCATATCGGTCGGCGAGGATGACTCTCTCTTCGAGGCGCTCCACCGGATGTCGCGCCACGGCATCCACCGGGTCTGCGTGCTCGACGGGGCTGGCCGGCTCACCGGGATCATCACCGATTCGGACATCCTGCGGCTCCAGACCCGCTCCCCCCAGCAGATGATCCGGGAGATCGAGGAGGCCCGGTCTGTGGCGGACCTGGGGAAACTCCACGTCCGGGTCCAGGACCTGGTGGTGCATCTTGCCGGGACGGGGGTGCCGATCCGGGATCTGGTCCGGATGATCGCCCACCTCAACGACCAGATCCTGGTGCGCCTGATGACGCTGCTGCGCCGGGAACGCTACCCCGACCTGACGGACCGCTTCGCCTTCATCGTCCTGGGGAGCGAAGGGCGCCAGGAACAGACCCTCACCACCGACCAGGACAACGCCATCGTCTACACCGACGACCTGGCCGAAGCCGACCTCAAACGGCTCGAAGCCTTCTCCCACGACCTGATCGACAACCTCGTCGCCATCGGCGTACCCCCCTGCCCCGGCGGCATCATGGTCAGAAACGACGCCTGGCGGCGGAGCCTCGGCCAGTGGAGGGGGGTGCTGGACCAGTGGCTCTCGGCCCCGACCCCGGAAAACATCCTCAACTGCAGCATGTTCATGGACCTGCGCTTCATCGGCGGCGATCCCGCCCTGGAGCAGACCCTTAAAGCGCACATCACCGGGCAACTGGAGGGGGATTCCGCCTATCTGGCCCACATGGGGGCCAACATGGTGCGGTTCAGCCCCCCCCTTGGCATGTTCGGCAGGATCAAGGTGGAGCGCAGCGGTGACCACCGGGGGCTCCTGGACCTGAAGAAGGGTGGAATCTTCGCCATCACCGAAGGGGTGAAAATCCTGGCTCTGGAGGCGGGGCTCCTCCAGGGGGGGACGTGGGAGCGCCTCCAGTCCCTGGTCACGGCCGCAGTCTTCACCGCCAAGGAGGCGGAGGATCTGGAGGAGAGCTTCAACTTCCTCGTTCTCCTGCGGCTGCGGGGGCAGGTGGAGGCCATCCGGCAGGGAGAGCGTCCCACCAACCACATAGCCCTGGACCAGCTCAACCGGATGGAACAGGGACGGCTGCGGCTCGCCTTCGAGGAAGTCAGGAGACTGCAGGAGCTCATGACCCGCCGGTTCCGGCTGGATCTGTTCACTTAGGGGAAGGTACCATGACAACAATGGGTCTGCGTGGCGTCTTCATCATCCTGGTGCTGCTCGCCAGCAGTCTGGCAATCCCTGTCTACCCCGGGTACGCCGGGGACCTCACCAACGAGGTGGGCAAGCGGCTGCGGGATCGCATCGCGTCTGCCGGTGCTCCCCCGGGGATCGTGGTGGAGCGGGAGCTCATCCTCACCTCGCGACTCATCGGGAGATTCTACCAGAAGCGGGCATTTCGACCGGCCTGGAGTGGCGCCGAAGGGCCTACTCCCCTAGCCGATGCCCTCGTGGAGGCACTCCGACAGGCCGACGCCGAGGGGCTCAGGTCCGGCGACTACCATCTGGAGCAGATCGAGACGGGACTGGCGGCGGCGCGGCAACAACCGTACCTGCCGGAGACGCTGGCGGATCTCGACCTGCTCCTGACCGACGCCTGGCTCCTCTATGCCTCTCACCTCCTGGCGGGCCATGTGAATCCGGAAACCCTCGGGGCGGAATGGTACATCCGTCGTCCTGAAGCCGACCTGGTGAAACGTCTCCGCGACGCCCTCGAATCCGGCGACATCGCCGGGAGCCTCAACGCCCTCATCCCCGACGGACCCGGCTACGGGATGCTCCGGCACGCCCTTAAGCAGTACCGCGACCTGGCGGCACAGGGGGGGTGGCTTGCCATCCCGGACGGTCCCACGCTCAAGGCCGGCGACAGCGACCCCCGCGTAACGGTCCTGCGGGCCCGGCTCATCGTCACCGGAGAGCTGGACCCCGCCTTGGCCGAGGGGGAGGAGTTCGACGACGAGGTGGAGCAGGGCGTGATCCGCTTCCAGCAGCGCCACGGCCTCGATCCCGACGGAACCGTGGGGCCCCGGACCCTGGCCGCCCTGAACGTGACCGCGGAAGAGCGGGAGAAGCAGATCGTGGTGAACCTGGAGCGGATGCGCTGGCTCCCGGCGGAGCTCGGCAGCCGCTACATCATGGTAAACGTGGCGAACTTCGGGCTCGACGTAGTGGAAGAGGGTCAGCCGGTGCTGACGATGCGGGCCATCGTGGGCCGGACCTATCGCCAGACCCCGTCGTTCACCGCCAAAATGAATCACCTCATCTTCAGCCCCTACTGGCACATACCCCACAGCATCGCCGTGAAGGATCTCCTCCCCAAGATCCAGAAAGACCGCCGCTTCCTGGCGAAGCAGAAGATCCGGGTCTTCCGGGGCTCCAGCCAGATCAACCCGGCGAGCGTCAACTGGCGCAGCCTCAGCGAGGCCAATTTCCCCTACCGGCTCCGTCAGGACCCCGGCCCCCTCAACTCCCTGGGGCGCGTCAAGTTCATGCTCCCCAACCGCTTCAACGTCTACATCCACGACACCCCGACACGGGAGTTGTTCGACAAGGCCGTGCGCGACTTCAGCTCGGGCTGCATCAGGATCGACATGCCCGTGGAGCTTGCAGAATACCTGCTGGCCGATGACCCGGAATGGACCAGCGAGAACATCCTCGCCGCCATGGAACAGCCGAGGGAGAAGCTGGTCCGGCTCCGCCGGCCGATTCCCGTCTACTTCCTCTACTCCACGGCATGGGTCGACGCCGAGGGGACGATCCAGTTCCGCGACGACCTCTATGGCCGCGACGCACTGGTGGCAACCGCCCTGGAGGCGCCGCCACCCGGCGCCATCCGATAGCCATCCCGCCGCCCTGAGGTCACCGGCCCCCCGGGAGAGACTTCAGATATCCAGCGGGCTCACCGCCTCCTTCACCGTCCTCACCGGAACGCCGCTGCGGAAAGAACCACTGATGGATCAACTCCCTCGGGGCATTGGGATACTTCTTCTCCACCACGTCGTCGAGAAACACCCCCGCATAACCTGCCGCAAGGTCCTCTTCGTGGAGCCTCTTCACGAATTCTATCTGAGCTTTCATCTCCGGCAGGATCGATTCCGGCAGCGGCAGGGTCCGGTCTTTCTTCCCCTTGCCGTGCACCGTCAGAATGCCGGCGTCGAAGTTGAAATCCCTCACCCGCAGCTGCAAGCACTCGAACAGCCGCAGGCCGCAACCGAAAAGCAGATTGACCACGAGATTGAACGGTCTCCTTGATTTCGGCTGCCAGCGTGGCTACCACTTCATCCCATTCCGGCGAATCGGATTTCACTTGTTATCCGGCCTCGGAGTATTGAGAAACCCTTGGCGACGTCGGTCCCGGTTTCGCAAGCTGCCGGAGAGTCGATGGTGATGGTTCTTGAGTCTTATGGGGCTGGGGCTGGTCAGCCGGTGAAGACGCCCGTTCCAGCCGTCTCATCTCGAAATAGAGAGAAACCGCTCGGGAGGCGCGGCGTAACTGCTCATTCGACTGATTCTTTTCCCGCAACTTGTCCAGGAAAAGGTGAAGGCAGTGGGACTCGGCGGCAGAAACCTTGTACTTATGGCAATAATCCAGAAAAAATCGAAGCCACTTCAGGCATTCCACCAAATTGCCGTCCTTGATCCCGCCTTTGGCGAGATGGGATTGATAGCGTGCGATGAGCTGGCCTGGAAGCTGGAGCATTGCCATTCCTTTACGTGAGAATTTTAATTTACAGCCTAACAAAGAATACGTATATTTTCGAGAAAAATGCCCTGAATCAAAACACTAATGACAACCTTGTCCGGATGGAGGTCCGATGTTGAAAAGATATGAAAACACACTGCCACCTGAAACCGGGGCAGAAGGGAACAAGGCGACTTGTCGAGCAGTACGGCAAGTCGCTGCTTTGTGTCCGTTATCGGTATGACCAAGACCGCGGAATTAGGCTGAAGACCGTTGAGATCATAGTAGAAGAAAAGCCCTGGCGCCCCATGTTCCGCTTTAGGGATGGTGACATGGCTCCGGTTGCTGTAGGGTTCGGAGAGACAGAGTTGAGAGAAAAGCTACGCAAAGCCCGAGCAAAATGGGATCCGCAGGCGAAATTGTGGCTCGTACCGTATCGATTGATTCGTGGCACTGAACTTGAGAAGAGAATTCCAGAGGAGTTCATGAACGGTAGCAAGAGGCTGTAGGTTTCTTATATAGGAAACAAGCATCCTATATAGGAAGCAAGTTTCTTATATAGGAAAACCTATTATTTACGAGTTGAGTGATTTAGTTAGGAAACCCAATAGGGTCTATAGATATTAAAAATTATATCTGTAAGCGCGTCCCCCCACACTTTCACTGGAGGGGAAAATATAGTCTGATGGGCTCACTTGGTACGAATTCTGGATAAACGCTGAGTAAAATACAAACTGACAAAGCCACACAATCTAATTGGTTATATTTATAACAAACAAGGAAATCACATGAAATTACCACAAATTGACAACCTGAAGGTGGCATCTGCTGATACAGAATCTATTGGTAGACTGATATCCATAATAAATACCGGCCGAGCCGTTCTATTTACAGGGGCAGGGTTCTCGCTTGGTTGTGAAAATATTTTCAAAAAAGCACCCCCTATGGCAAAAGATTTAGCAAGGTTGATTTCAAAAAAAGGAGGGTTAGATGAAGATGATGACTTAACATATGTTTCAGATTTTTTTCTAAATTACAAAAGTAAATACGATTTATTACATTTACTGAAAGAAAATTATACGATTATTAATAGTGAAA
>NZ_JAUQXO010000065.1:0-100177 GCF_030834625.1 Geobacter sp. | reverse complement strand
TTGCCGGCGTAGTACTCTGCGTATTCCTTGGTGTTGCCGCCGGTACAGAACGCCTTGTCGCCCACGCCGGTGAACACCACGGCGTTCACCTCGCGATCGACGGAGGCCCGCCGGAACGCAAGGATGGTGGCCTTGACCATGTCGGTCGTGTAGGAGTTGTACTGCTTGGGATTGTTGAAAATGATCCAGGCGTTGTAGAGTCCCTCTGCCACTGAGCCGTCACGGCGCTTGGCCGGCCGCTTCTCGTAGCGGACCATGCCGTCGCACAGGCTCTCCACCTCACGGTCGATCAGATTGTGGTCAATCAAATGATTCGGTGCGGTCCTTGTAATTATCTCGTCTGTTCTGGCCATTGTTTTTCCTCCCTGCTTGATATTTTGGTAACAAACCACTATTCAGAACAACGTTACAAATTTTATTTATGTAATCTAGTACTTCAATACCGTTTTACTGTCAAGGAAAAAATTGCCGCCTAGAAAGAAACCATGACTGGTCAAATTACACTATTCTCGACATCAAGTGGATCCCCCGACTTAATCTCGCCGCCTTTCAAGACCCTTGCGAAGATCCACTCCTGTGGCATCACGCAGTCACCGGCTGATAAATAGATGGCACAGCGCGTATGGCATTCCTTCCCTATCTGGGTGACTTCCATCAACAGCAATTTTGTTACGTATGGAATATAACGACCCACACACAACTTGATATAGCTCAATTTTTTCAACAAGTTACAACCGCAATGAATCAGAGCGGATAATTATACAAAAATTAATGTCAGAAATCTGCTTGAATACCTCAACCTATTACGGTATTATGGTACCACTTTCAAACGAATACTTTTGAGCACAGAAAAATCATTTTGGGGGCAGTTTCGCACAAGCCGGGTCATTGGAACACTGATTCGGTCCACCAAATGCGAATGCCGGCAAGGTCACGAATGAACGATCAATTATCCATCCGTAACGCAAAGCCAAGCGATCTTAACGATATAATCGCCTTGGACACAGTCAGTTCGAAGGCGGAAAAGCCTGATTACTGGCGCGGTATTTTTGACCGTTATATAAACGGCGGTAAGACTGATCGGATTTTTCTCGTGGCAGAAGCAAACGGAAAGGTCCTCGGATTCATTGTCGGCGAAGTCCGGGCCTGGGAGTTCGGGTCACCACCTTGCGGCTGGGTGTTTACCTTTGCCGTTTCGCCGACAGCACGCGAGGGTGGCATCGGAAGACGCATGTTCGACGAAATGTCAGCCCGTTTGAAACAGGCCGGGGTCACGATAGTGCGCACCATGGTTGATCGTGATGACAAACTGGCTTTGTCGTTCTTGCGCAGTATGGGCTTACGGACGGGCAAGTATATTGAGCTGGAAAAACCGCTCGAATAACCGACGGGGTTACTCTATGCCCTTAACGACCATAAGCATACGACATCACTACACTAAAAGCCCGTTTAGTCTGACCCTGGAGAGGGGATACCATGAAGCTCAATAAAGCCAGTCTGTTCGCCCTGTTTGCCGTACTGGAACTGGCCAGCGAACCGGAGCGGCAATTATCGACCGGAGAGATTGCGTCCAAATACGGCGTCTCTCCCCACCATCTCGCAAAAATCATGCGCGACCTGGTCCATGAAGGACTGGTGCAGGCCGTGCGCGGCGTCGGCGGCGGCTATAGGTTTTCGGGGAACGTTCAGCGAACGACATTGCTGGACATTATCCAGATGTTCGAAAATATGGAATCCGAGCTTGATGTGCCCAAAAAAGGCCCAGTAGACATCCCGATACTTGCGGAGTTGAAAAGCATTGCCAACGAAATCAACGACCTCACCAAGGCGATTCTGGACACGATCACCCTGGATACCGCTCTGAAAGGCGCGCGCCAGCGAACCGAACACAGCACACAGAACAGCTGAATCCTGCGCTCATCGAACGGAGTTCCTGGGTACCGTCTCGCCAATCAGTCAGCTCCCCACCTCTTCAGTACAGCAGCATTCTCACCTCGCCACACAGCTCTTTTATGGTGACGGTTGAGCCTCGTGCACCCACCTTTTCCCTCAAGGGAGGAGAAAAGGTGGGTGCACGAGGCTCAGCTTACCCATTCTGCTGACGAGCAGAATGCTTCTGCGCCGAGACATCAAACCATCATCAGGATATGTACGCTGCCAGGGCGATGGTAAGCAACATCGTCTCCGCGGAATCGGAGCGTGACGTGAGCACGATCGGCGCCTTGGCACCCATGACCGCGGTGGCGATCCGCTGCTGGGTGTAATAGACCAGACATTTCCGCAACGGGTTCGCCGAAAGCAGGTTTGGCGCCATGATGATATCCGCCTGGCCGGCCACCTCGCCCTTGATTTTCTTGTATCTGGCCGCTTCCTGGGAGATGGCGTTGTCAAAGGCCAGCGGACCCTCAACCAGGCATCCTTCGATCTGGCCCCGCTCCGCCATTTTGCTCAGGGCCGCGGCTTCGATGGTGTCAGGCATGGCCGGGTTCACCACCTCTACGGCTGAAATCACAGCCACCTTCGGCAGCGAGTTGCCCAGCTTGTGGGCCAGATTGACGGCATTTTCGATGATCTGCTTTTTCTCGTCCAAGGTCGGCTGGACGTTGATGGCGCAATCGGTGAGAAAGCGAAAGCCGCCTCCCGGTGCGTCGACGATCTTTTCGTAGATGGTGATCTCGCTGATCACCCTGTTGTCGTTCAAACCCTTCTGCTTGTCCAGGATTGCCCGCATGAAGGTGGCTGTGGGAAGGTTGCCTTTCATGATGGCGTTGGCGCTCCCCACGACCACCAGCCTGACCGCTTCTTCGGCAGCATCCTTCTGATCCGGAATGTTTATTATGTTAACAAGATGGGAATCGAATCCGGCCTCCGCCGACATGGCCTTTATCTTCTCCTCGTCGCCCACGAGGATGAACTCGGCAAGATTTGCCTCAAGGGCCTGCTTGACCAGCTTCATCACCGTCGTTCCCTCCGGGGCGACGATGGCGATTTTTTTCTTCGGCTTTTCCTGTACGGCGGCGATCAGTTCATCGAATGATTTAATCATGTCTACTCTCCTTTTTATCCAAATTTATTTATTCCGGTTGCTTCGCAATCACCCCATGACACCGACGACAGCAGGCGCTCAGCAACAGTATATAATACCGTTTTGCAAGTTCCGCTCCAGCAGCAAGCAAAACCTAAATGCAACCTTGGCGTATAACTTACTGGAATCGTGACTGTTATTTTTTATGAAAATCAGATTTCATTATGAGGCGAGCAAGTTCGGAAACGTAAAGGAGGGTCTGAAACGGCGGCAGACACGATATTGAAGGGAAAAACCTGAGCAGATACGAGGCTATGCGGCAGTTTTATCATATGGTGAAACGGTCGCACAACCTTGTTTTACAATTCAAAGGAAATTGCTGTCCTTCAGATTTTCACATCACTGCAGGCAGCGGCCGGATCACTCCGCCCGCCCGAAATCAGTCATTGTCAGCTTTTCCCGCCGACCCTTCTTCCTGCAACCGCTTCAGTCGATAGGCCAGTTGCGGGCGGGTCAGCCCGAGCAGCCTGGCTGCCGCGGAGAGATTACCCTGCGCTTTACTTACGGCGGTGTTAATCAGCAAGGCCTCGCACTGGTCCAGCGTCATGGCTCCGGTCAACACCTCCTCGCAGAGATCCTTCCCCGGTTCCTGACGGTCGATACCCAAACCTCCGTTGCTGTCGAGACCAAACTCAAGACCTGCGTCGTTGCCTCCGGCCGAAAACATCTGTTCCAGCTCAATGCGGGTGCCGTTGGGAGCCAGAATGACACCCCGCTCCACCATGTTCATGAATTCACGGATGTTGCCCGGCCATGGGTAGGCCAATATGGCCCGCATTGCCTTATCGGTAAAACCATTGAGCTTCTTGCCGTGGATTGCGGAATACTTTTCGATGAACCGGTTGGCAAGCAGAGGAATATCCTCCCTGCGCTCCCTGAGTGGAGGGATGTTTATCTGGAAGGCATTGAGCCGGTAATAGAGATCCGAGCGGAACTTCCCCTCCTTCACCAGTTGTCTCAGGTCGACGTTGGTCGCCGCCACCAGCCTCACATCGACCTTGCGGACCTTGTGATCGCCCAGGCGCTCGATTTCCCCTTCCTGCAGGACCCGCAGCAGCTTCACCTGCGCCGAGAGCGGCAGATCGCCGATCTCATCGAGAAACAGCGTGCCGCCGTGGGCCCGCTCGAAGCGTCCCGGCCGGGCGTTAAGGGCACCGGTAAAAGCCCCCTTTTCCACCCCGAACAGCTCCGATTCCACCAGATCGTGGGGAATGGCGGCACAGTTGATGGCAATGAAAGACTCGTTGTGGCGGACACCCATTTCGTGCAGTGATCGGGCGAACACCTCCTTGCCAACACCGGTTTCACCTAAAAGCAGCACTGTAATCTGGCTGTTTGCCGCCTGCTTGAGCAGTCCGTAGGCGACACGGAAAGCCGGAGAATTTCCAACTATATCCGCGGGGAGCTTTTCCTTCTCGTTTATGGCCGAACGCAACTGCACGACCTGAGTCTGCAAGTCGATGAGCTGGTCAGCAATGGACTCTTGGTTGAAGATGCGTATGTAGTCGGCCGCGTCCTCCCATTCCTCGATTGGCTTGCCGATGATGCGGCAGTTGTTGTCGCCCTTGCCGATACACTCGATTTCTTTGTACAGAATCGGCCGGCCCATCAAGGCCGTCGTATAGCCACAGGCATAGCCGATCTGGCTCCAACAGACCGGTTCGGAATGGGTACCGTACTGGTGTCGGTGCCACTGCCCCTCCCAGGAGTTTTCCCACAGGAACTCACCGTAGTACCTGCCGGCGGCGCGATCGGCTTCCAGTTTGAGAGTAGTAACTTTGACGATACCTTCAAGGGTATGGAGTTGGGTGCCGACCATGAAAGCTTCGTAATCAGTCGCCCCCTGATCCCGCCTGCTGAAGACTTCGGCATCGTTCATGCCCGATGCAAAGCCCAAGCGGATGAGAAGCCCGCGTGCGCGGTCCATGCCAAGGGTGTCTATCAACTCCTTGCGCATCCCTCCTTGGGCATTGGCATGAACCAGGAGCATGCGGTGCTCGTGCAGCCATATCTGACCAGTTTCGGCACAGAAATGTACCAGGGAGCGCAGATCGCTGTTGGTTGCGTCACAGGTAATTTTTCGGATACCGCGGGACTTGGTCATCGTTGTCTCTCTTCATCATCTGATTGCGCAATTTTGGCAATAATCATCGCGACATCGTCAGAGAGAGGCTTGGCGCCGGTAAATATGGTCAGCCTTTGGAAAATCCCGGCCATGATCTCCCTCGGATGACTGCCCCGGTGTTCGGCAATGGCCTCACAGAGCCGCCCGATGCCAAACAGCTCTCCCTCGGCACTTTCCGCTTCCGTTACGCCATCGGTATAGAGGATGAGGATGTCCCCCGCCGCCACCCGGATGTTTTTTTCCTCGAATCCGACCTCTTTTTTGACCCCCATGATCAGTCCATCAGCATCGAGTTCAACGAAAACCCCTTCCTCTAAACGGTACAAAACAGGATGGTTGTGGCCGGCGTTGGCGTAGGAAAGGGTATGGTTATCGATGTCCAGCCGGATATAGAACATGCTGATCTGAAGCTCGGCCCGTGAGAGATCATCGTGGAGCAGGTCATTCACCACTTCAAGAAGCTTTCCGGGCGACCGTCCGGTGGTGACCTTGGCGTTGAGCACACTTCGGGCCATGGTCATCAACAGGGACGAGCCGACACTATGGCCGGTGACATCGGCGATGACCATATCGATGGCGCCTTCTTCCAGAGCGAAGAAATCGTAGTAATCACCCCCCACATGGGTCGCCGGGAGACAGCAGCAAGCCATAAGCATCCCCGGCAGCGCCGAGGGGCATACCGGCAGGAACGACTGCTGGATCTCCTTGGCTATCTCAAGTTCCCGGTTGATCCGGGCATTGTCCAGGAGGGCGGCCGCGGCCTTTTTCTGTTCGGTGATGTCGCGCCCTATGGTTGACACGGCGACGACTCTTCCCTTGACATCCTTGATGGGAGAAAAGGTCAGGGACATGTGAATCAGTTCCCCATCTTTTCTCCTGCGCACGGTTTCAAAATGGTCGATGTGTTCGCCCCGCCTGATCCTTTCGTGGACCTGGCGCACTTCATCGACATATTCCGCCGGGACGAGCAACGTTACCGGTTTGCCGAGCACCTCACCCTCTTTGTAGAGGAATATCTTTTCCGCCCCCCTGTTCCAGCTGGTGATTATGCCTTCAATGGTCTTGCCGATGATTGCATCATCGGAAGACTCCACTATGGCAGCCAGTCGCAGATTCTTGTCCTCGGCCTGTTTCCGCTTTGTGATGTCGGAGAAGCTTCCCCGGATACCAAGGTATTTTCCATTGTCGTCGAATACGGGCTGACAGACATGGTGAATCCAGCGGATATTCCCATCCCGATGAACGATGCGGAATTCGACCTCGCCCAGAACCTTTGCCTCTCTCACATCGTGCCTGTGGACGGCCACAAGCTGCCGGTCATCCGGATGAACGATATCCCAGATCAAACCCGGGTCAGCATTGAATGCTTCGGCTTCATAGCCGCATACCCTTTCGCAGGAAGGTGACGTGTAAATGACCCTTCCTTCCGGGCTCAGCCAGAATTCCCAGTTGAACGTGTTGTCGGCGACGATCCGGTATTTGACCGCTGCCTCCCGCAGTGCCACTTCCGCACTCCTTCGTTCCGTGATATCGCGCCCCTCCGGGACGATAAGGACGACATTCCCCTTCTCATCTTTCACGGGTTTAAGCGAAAAATCTATGTACGTAAGTCTTCCATCATGGGTCGTATGGGTCGTTTCAAAGCGAATGAACTCTCCCTGGGCAGCAGCCTTGATGGCCTTACGCAGCCGTTCCTGCTCTTCGCGAGAGTGTGCCCACCAGGGGGTGTCCCAGAAGGGCTTGCCAATCACTTCCGATTCCTTGCCTCCGATGGAGCGGTATGCGGTTTTATTGATCTTGATGAGAGTTCCATCCGGTTTCAGGAGCCCCATCAACTGAAACGCTTCGTCAAAGACGACACTCAACAGCGCGTAACTCTGGCGAAATGCCTCATCTTCCAGAAGGGACCTGTTATTTCGGAGCTTATTACGCAAATATTCAGCAACTTTGGTTGGCATGATTGGTTCCGTGCCACCTCACTCTGAGGCGTGTGCCAAGGCAACGTCGGAGTGCGCCGCGCTATTCTCCTGCAGGCGCCTGAGCCGATAGGCGAGTTGTGGCCGGGTCAGGCCAAGCGCTCGTGCCGCTGCCGAAAGATTGCCGTTGGCCGTTTTTACGGCCGATTCGATCAAGGTGGCCTCCACTGTGTCCAGTGTCATGTTGCCTTTAATCACAAACTCGTACAGATCCTCCACGGGCTCCCGAGTATCAACGCCCAGACTGCCGTTGCTGTCGAGGCCGAATTCCATGGCCGGGTCGATGCTGCTGGAGGAGAACATCTGTTCCAGCTCAATTCGGGTACCGTTGGGTGCGAGAATGACACCCCGCTCCACCATGTTCAGCAATTCACGGATGTTGCCCGGCCATGGGTAGGCCAATATGGCCCGCATTGCCTTATCGGTAAAGCCATTGAGTTTCTTGCCGTGGATGGCGGAATACTTTTCGATAAACCGGTTGGCAAGCAGGGGAATATCCTCCTTGCGCTCCCTGAGGGGGGGGATGTTTATCTGGAAGGCATTGAGCCGGTAATAGAGATCCGAGCGAAACTTCCCCTCCTTGACCAGCTGCTTCAGATCAACGTTGGTCGCTGCAACCAGCCTCACATCGATCTTTCTGACCTTGTGATCGCCAAGACGCTCGATTTCACCTTCCTGCAGGACCCGCAGAAGCTTGACCTGGGCCGAGAGCGGCAGATCACCGATCTCATCAAGAAACAGCGTGCCCCCATTAGCCCGCTCGAAGCGTCCCGGCCGGGCGCTTAGCGCGCCGGTGAAGGCGCCCTTCTCCACGCCAAACAGCTCCGATTCCACCAGATCGTGGGGAATGGCGGCACAGTTGATGGCGATGAAAGACTCGTTGCAACGACTGCTGCGATTGTGCAAAGCGCGTGCAAATACCTCCTTGCCAGCACCGGTCTCACCTAATAACAGCACCGTTATCTGGCTTTTAGCCGCCTGCTGCAGCATGTCATAGGCAGTCCGGAATGCCTTGGAATTTCCAATGACGTCAGCGGGAAGTTTCTCTTTTTCGCCTATGGCCGAACGCAGCTGAACCACTTGAGTCTGTAGATCGATCAACTGCTCGGCAATCGATTCTTTGACGAAAAAGCGTGAATATTCCGTTGCGTCATCCCAATCTTCCAGAAGTTTCCCTACGATGCGGCAATGGTTCTCACCCATGCCGGCGCACTGTAACTCCTTGTACAAAATGGGCCGCCCCATGAAGGACGAAGCATAGGCACAGGCATACCCTATCTGGCTCCAGCAGACCGGCTCCGAGTAGGTGCCGTAATAGTGCTTATGCCACTCGCTCTCCCAGGAGTTCTCCCAGATGAACTCTGCGTAGAAACTGCCAGCGTCTCGGTCATACTCCAGGGAGACCGTGGATACCTTGGCAATACCTTCCAGCATGTGCAGTTGCGGACCGGCCATGAACGCTTCCACATCTCCATCACTTCCAGCCCTGGTGCGTGCCAGCTCAAAGTCCCGCATCCCGGCTGCGTACCCCATGCGGGTGAGAAGCCCCCGAGCTCGGTCCATGCCGAGAGTGTCGATCAACTCCCTGCGCAACGAAGCCTGGACCTCGGCGTGGATCAAGAGCATCCGATGCTCGTGCAGCCATATCTGGCCGGATTCGGCGCAGAACCTCAAACGAGAGCGCAGATCGGTGTCGCTCGTGTCGCGGACAGGTCTGGGTTTACCGCTATATTTATACATGGGAAACCTGCTAGTTATTATAGTTTTAGCAATACTAAAACTATGTTATATCATTACACGCATGTTGTCCAGATTAATGGTTAACAAGCCCATCGTACCACTTATTATCCCCATCAAACGCTTATCCACAGAGCCTCACACAGAGTTACAGGTTTCTAACTAACGTTGTTTTATTCAGCTCGAATATCCTGAATTTATTTTAATTTAATGAAAATTGTGCCTCATTCCAGGCTCATAGGGATCCTGCTGCATAATATTCGGCCTCAAGCCCCTGTTGGCAATAGCCCAGGCTACGATCTCTCCCGTTCATTTTCACTCACATTTCACCATTTGATCAATATCCTCCTCCCAATCGACTGCACTTCATCAAATAATTAAACGATGGATTCAGCCAATCCAGGCGAAGCAACCGCCCCACAGGAACCCCCACAAATCCGCAAAGCCGGTTCAGTCGTGCCTTTTCGTCATCACCCAATTACCATGCGGATTTTTACAACAGCGTTTGGCATATGCCATGCTAATAAAATTAACAATCTGCGAGACACGCTTACACAGGTACTACATACATTACCGAATGCAATAACCTCGTTTTTTATTTTCGCTAACTCTAGCAGGGCGCTCAGGAGCAAAGAGGATCTGAAAGGACGGGAGTTGACCATGAACGCAATGAATGATGGGCAGCACGGGGTAACCATGGAAGAACTGGCGCAAAACGAATTGGCTGGCGTTGGTGCTTGCACAACTGCCGCGGTCCCGGGCATCGCTCAACTGGGTCTCTACCTTCTGGTTTTCATGGCGATAAGCTGGGCAATGATGTTTTTCATCCCTACAGCGTTCCTCTTTACCGTGATTCTGCCCGCTTCCTTTTATCTCCTCTACAGCCTGGTTGTTTTCTCTCCCCTGGTTTCCGGAGGATGGCCCTTTGCTCCCCCCCTCGGCAGCTGGCGCCCTGGCCAGAGTTACTGGAAGCCCGGGCTGGCGACAACTGCTCTTCTGGTGGTTGTCAGCTTCGCCGGCCCCCTCTTCACCAGCACTATCTACCCCAGGATTCCCCTTTTCCCCGTCGGATTCTGGTGGGGCATCATCCTCTTTACCGTCACCCTCTGGTATTCCATGGTCTGGAACGGCTGGCCCCTCAACCAGAAATGCTCGCCCGCCGTGCGAGGCATCGGGGGGGGATTGATCATTCTTTTAATCACGGCGCTCCTTTGGCAACTGGTCAATCTGAGCGGCACCCCCGTTGCCGGCGCCACCTATGACCCCGCCGGTCCCTTCCAGGCTGAATGGTTCTTTGGTCTCCTGGTCTGGATCATCGTCTGGATACAGGCCTTCTCCAACGTGCTTACTTTTCAGCAATGGCCGTTCTACAAGCTTGGCCAGCCGTGGGGCCAAGTTGCCAATACGGTTATGTGCATTGTGCTTGGCTGGCTCTGCTGGACCATAAGCCTCAAGTTCATGAGCCCGACATTCTCCTTTGCCGCAGTTGCCGGATCCATCATCGGCATGCAGAACTTCCATGGGGCAATCTTCGGCTACTACCCCTTTCTCAAGTACAAGCAGCCCAAACGGGGCATCTGCAACTTCCTCACGGAAATTGCTCTGGCCTTCGTCTGGATTGCCCTGCTTCGGGTACTGATGCAGCCCATTGCCGCCAAGGTGCAAGCAGCAGGACTTCCGTTCGATATCAACGTTGTTTCCGTTCTCTATACCTTGCACTTCATCGCGCTGCTAACGCTTATCCACAACTTCTATTTCCTGCGGGCCCCCCTCCCCCCATCCGGACCACCGCCTGCTCCGGAGTGAGGCGGTGACTTTGGCGACGAGCAGCAGAACTTCTCTGATAGGTGACCATGACCCTTTGTGACAATCATTTCAGCAGGTGCAGTCGAGCAACAGACGCAACTGACAGAGGAGAAGACGATGAAAAACCTCAAAGGCAAATATCAGGTAAAGATCCTGGAGATCGAGGACTATCAGGCATTGATGGCATGTCAAAGCGCCTGCCCCCTGGGAACGGATACCAAGAGGTACGTAAAAGCCATAACCGACGGGGATTACGAGAAGGCCTTCCTCATCGCCAGACAGACCAACCCCCTGGTTTCCGTTTGCAGCAGGGTCTGCACCGCCCCCTGCGAGAAGTCCTGCCGGAAAAAGGATGAGGGGAGCCCGGTGGACATTCGGGCTCTGAAACGATTTGCCTGCGACCGGCATGGTGTGGCGTCACCCCATGCTGTCGCGAAAAGGCTCGATGAGTTGTCGCAACAGGCTGAGTGGGTGGGCGACCGGACGGGCAACCATATTTTGACCATGTCCAGGCAGTTTCGGAAGGTCAAAGAGGCCAGGGAGAGTTCCCGCAAAGCTGCCGCCCGGGTGGCCATCGTGGGTTCAGGTCCGACCGGCCTGTCGGCCGCTCACGATCTTGCCCTGCTCGGCTACCGGGTGACGATCTTTGAGGCTGCTTCCCTGCCGGGTGGGATGCTGCGGACCGGGATTCCGGGCTTTCGGTTGCCAAAGGAAATACTCCAGCAAGAGATCGACGCCATCCTGGAGCTTGGGGTGGAACTGAAGCTGAACAGCCCCATCGGCAGGGACCAGTCCCTGGCCGACCTCCGTGCGCAGGGCTACGAGGCGGTATTTATCACCATCGGCCTTCAGGATCCCTTGAGAATCCTTGATATGGAAGGCACCGACCTCAAGGGGATATACAGCGGCGTCGATTACGTGCGGGACTATGAAAAGATCTCGCTGGGGAAGCGCTGCCTCGTCATCGGAGGGGGCGGGGTGGCAATCGACTGCGCCCAGCATGCCGTGCGCCAGGGGGCCGGGCAGGTGATGATTGCCTGTCTGGAGTCATGGGAGACGATGCCGGCGAGCCTGTCGGAAAAAGAGGATGCCCAGGAAGAGGGCATCGTGTTTCATCCCTCTCTGGGCCCGAGGCGATTTTTGGGGCACGAGGGGCGCGTAACCAGGGTCGAGTTCCTGAAAGTGAGCTCGGTATTCGATGCCGAGGGGAAGTTCAGCCCCACCTTTGTCCCGAACAGCACCACCATCCTTGAAGTCGATTCGGTGATACTGGCGGTGGGACAAGCCTCCACAGCTCCGTCCCTGTCGGGGCTGGAGGGGCTGGAGATGACTCCAAACGGCCTGATTCGCGCGGCAGAAGACATGTCCACCAACCTTCCCGGAGTCTTTGTCGGCGGCGATGTCCGCTGGCGATTCACCAGGAACGCAACGGACGCCATCGCCGACGGACAAAAGGCGGCCCGCGCCATCCATGGCTATCTTGGCGGCAAGACACTGGAAGTGAGGAAGAAAGGATACATGAGAGCACTGGCGCCGGACTTCGAGAATACCCGTTGCGAGACCATCGCGCCGATAAAGATCCCGAAACGGGCAGCCAGCGAAAGAATCAGGACCAAAGAGGAGATCACCCTTGGTTACGACGAAGCCCAGGCGCGCCAGCAGGCCGCCAGGTGCCGGCAGTGCAGCATCCAGGCCGTATTTGACCGATCGCGGTGCCTTCTTTGCGGAACCTGTGCGGAAACCTGTGTGAATGGTGCCCTGAGGCTGGTCCGGGTGGCGGATATCCAGGGTGACGAGAAGGTCGCCAAGCTGACCGATGCGCTTGAGAAGGCGTCGCCCCGTACCCGTGGGATGACTGCGATCATCAAGGACGAGAGCCGTTGCGTCAGCTGCGGGATGTGTGCCCGACGGTGCCCCGGGGGAGCAATAACCATGGCGGAGTTTTACAGTCAAGAGGAATGGGAATAGCAAACTACCTGAGCATGTACGTGGAGACTAATCATGAGTGAAACAGCCTACAGTTTGAAAGAGTCCATCAGACATCTCCCCAGGAACATCAAGGAATCCATTATCCGGCGGGGAGGAGGAACTGCGGAACAGGAACGGGCCGCGGCCGTTTTCGGCAACATGTTCCTGCATGTTCATCCGGTAAGGGTCCATCTCAACTCCCTGCGCGCGGGGTACACCTTCGGCCTGGGACTGATTTCCTTCTATCTTTTTCTCATTCTGATCGCTTCAGGCCTGCTGCTGATGTTCTATTACACCCCTTCCACCGAACTGGCCTACAGAAACATGAAAGACCTCGAGTATGTCGTCTCTTTCGGCGTGGTACTGCGAAATGTTCACCGTTGGTCAGCCCATGCCATGGTCGCCTTTGCCTTCCTGCATATGTGCCGGGTCTTCTATACCGGCTCCTACAAGGCGCCCAGGGAATTCAACTGGGTCATCGGGGTCAGTCTGCTGCTCGTGACGCTCTTCCTGAGCTTTACCGGATACCTGCTCCCCTGGGACCAGCTGGCCTTCTGGGCCGTCACCGTCGGCTCCAACATCGCCGCCTACATGCCGGGGATCGGCGAGAAGGTGCGCTTTCTCCTGCTCGGAGGCAATGAGGTCGGGCAGATGGCGCTCCTGCGGTTCTACGTACTGCACGTTGCCGTCCTTCCCCTGGTCGCCGTCGTCCTGCTGGGAGTCCATTTCTGGAGAATCCGCAAGGACGGCGGCCTCTCACGGCCCTTGAACGACTGAATCCGGGCACATCCGTAAAAGACGAGCAAGGAGGTTCTGACATGAAAGCAGTGAAAAAAGAAGAAATGTTCCCGAAAGACCCCAACAAAACATACTCCCTGATGGCGATTGTCGACGGCGAAACCTTCAACGTGGAGAAAGGACCCGAAGACACGGTGCAGAGCTGGCCGCACCTCATGGTGCGCGAGCTGGCGCTCTTTCTCCTGGTATTAGCCGTGATTCTCGGCGTTTCCCTCATCTTCAACGCCCCGCTGGAAGAGGCGGCCAATCCGCTGCACTCCACCAACCCGGCCAAGGCCCCCTGGTATTTCGTCGGAATCCAGGAACTGGTGAGCTACTCGGCGTTTCTGGGAGGGATTGCCACTCCCGCCCTCATCGTCCTCACCCTCCTGCTCCTCCCCTACCTGGACAGGAATCCGAAGGGGACGGGGGTCTGGTTCTCCCGCGACCGCCGGGTAGCCACCGCTCTGTTCACGGTGTTCGTGGTCGTCATGGTCGTTCTCATCCTCATCGGACAGTTCCTGCGGGGACCCAACTGGCATCTGTACCTGCCGTGGTCATGATCAAGCCCCATTACCCCGTGGAAAGGAGAAAAGATATGAGTTCCCAAAACAGCACCGGCGCAACGATCCTTCCCTTCAAAAATTCAGATGGGCCGGTCGATGAAGACCGTAGAGACTTCGTGAAAAAAATGGGCGTCGCGGCGTTGGCCGTCGGGGTCGGGGGAGGCGCTCTCCAGTGCGTCCGCTATTTGAAGCCCAATGTACTTTACGAGCCGTCCAAGGTCTTCAAGGTCGGTGCCCTGAGCAACTTCCCCATCGGAAGCCGCATCGTCATTGAAGGCCGCGGGATCGAGGTCGTCAGGGAGCGCGACGGCATGCATGCTATCTCCCTGGTCTGCACCCATCTGGGATGCCTGATAAAGCCGGTGGAAAACGACCCTGACGTCGGATACATGTGCCCCTGCCACGGCTCCACCTTTGCCCACAAGGGTGAGGTTCAGGGGGGGCCCGCCCCGACAGATCTCCCCTGGTACGAGATGTTTATGGACCATACGGGAGCCATCGTGGTCGACACCTCGAAGGTGAACCAGAAGCGCACCAAACTCGTAGTCTGACGGCAGGACCCTTACAGATCCGAACCTAGGAGGATAAGCAGATGGAAAAAGCGGTTCTGCGCAAGCTTACAACATTCTGCATCGTCTGCGGCCTGGCCTGCATCGCCCTGCTGGGGATGACGGTGATTCGCGACGGACAGCGGGAATGGAAGGACTATCAGCAGGAATACAAAGAGATGCTGCTGAAGAAAATCAAGCGGGACGCCAACCCGACGTTCTATGACAGGGTTGCGGCCATGGAGCCTGAGATCAGGCAGGTGGTCATCGGCGAGTTCAAGGAGATCGAGCGCTGCACCACCTGCCACCTGGGGATCGACGACCCCCTTTTCGCGGGCGAAAAGCAGCCGTATACGACCCACCCCAACCCGGAGCTGATGAAGCATCATCCGGTGGAAAAGTTCGGCTGCACCATCTGTCACGGCGGCCAGGGACAGGCGACGACCTTTTACGGCTCATCCCACAGCACCATTCCCAACTGGCCGATAACGCTGGTGTCCAAAGGGTTGATGCAGTCCCGCTGCGGCTACTGCCACAAGGACTACGAAGCCATCGGTGCCGACCGGCTCGTCAAGGGGCGCGAACTCTACAAGGAAATGCACTGCGCCGGCTGCCACAAGATCGATGACCAGGGGGGCGGAGTCGGCCCAGACCTGAGTGCCTTCGCCGACAAGGACCCCGGCGGCTTCGACTACAACTACGTCGAAGGGGGACACTCCAAGCAGGCCTGGGTCATCGAGCACTTCAAAGACCCCAAGAAGGTCAGCCCGGGCTCTCCCATGTCTCGCCCCGCCCTGAGCGACGAACAGATCGAATACCTGGCCACCTATGTGCTGAGCCTGACCCGGCGGGAATTTACGCGGCACTACACCGCCAAGGCAAAAGCGGACTTTGTACCTCCGAAGCTGGACGACGTCGTGCCGGAGCCCGATTTGTCCCCCGCAGCCGGAGATGAGGACAATGCCGGGCGGTGATGCGGCCGGACACCCCCGCGACGCTGAAAACCTTACCTACGAGGAGTGAGAGTATGAACCGGAAAATCTTGTTGATAACGGCGGCAACGCTGGCCTTCGGGATGCTCCTGCCGGGCTCCGGGGCGCGGGCGCAGGATGCACCGCCGAAAATGCCCTACGTCTTCGCCATGTACTGCGTGATGTGCCACAAGGAAGGGGTGCAGATCGGCCCCACAGGCATCTTCGACATGATCTCGAAGAGCGGCAACCCGCTGCACGAACAGTACATCCGCAACAACACGCGCTTCGGCTTCAATGCCATGCCTGCCTTCAGGGTATCGGAAGTGAGCCCGAAGGAACTGAACGCCATCGTCACCTACCTGAAGGAAGTGGCGGCATACCGCAAGACTCATCCCGGCTACAAGCCGGTGCCGGTAAAGGAAGGAGGGGGCAAAAAATGATGGAGACCGGAAGAAGGGGATTTTTCAAGCAGGTTTTCACGGCCGTCGCGGCACTGGCAGCGACAGGAACGGCAGTTGCCACCCCCCGCAAGGCAGAGGCAGCCGTGCCGAGTCAGATCAAAGGCCTTTGCCTCTACGTCCCCAGCCTCGGCAAGGCAAGCGATTTCGTCGAAATGATGAACAATAACGCACCCGGCTCATGGACTGTTCACCCCCTCGCCGGGTCCCTCGGCGACAACTATTTCACTACCAGGACTCTCTACGAGGAAGCGCGGCTGAACGCCAACACCCTTGTCGGCGTCGTGGACCCGGCGACCTTTGCCATCGTTCACGAAGCGATCGTCGATTGCGGCGGCTGCTTCCACTACATCACCTACGAAGACCGGAACCGGGTAACGTTTTCCGTTCAGCTGTAACCGAGGAGGTTTGAAATGAGTCGTTTCATCGCACTTCCCAAAGGAGTGACGGAAGCAACATTCGCACTGGCGATCGCGGAATACCGTGCACTCCTGGGCGAGGACCGGGTACGCACCGACCCGGCTTCCCTGCAGTCCTACATGAAGATCATGATCCCGCAGACCGAGGAGCTCCACAAGCCCTCGGCGGCCATTCTCCCCAGAACGGTCAAAGAGATCCAGGCCATCGTGGCCATAGCCAACAAGTACCGCACGCCCCTCTGGACGGTCAGTACCGGGAAAAACATGGGGTACGGCTCCGCCGCCCCGGCCACCCGGGGGCAGATCGTGCTCGATCTGAAGACCATGAAGAAGATTGTCCATGTGGATGAAGAGCTGGGGTACTGCCTGGTGGAGCCGGGGGTGACCTACTACGACCTGCAGCAGTACTTCAAGAAGCACAATATGAACCTCTGGGTCGACGTCCCCGCCCCTTCGGCCATGGCCAGCCCGGTGGGGAACACGGCAGACCGGGGCGTCGGCTACACCCCCTACGGCGAGCACTTCCTCGTCTCCTGTGGCATGGAGGTGGTCCTGGCCAACGGTGATGTAGTGCGCACCGGCACAGGCGGAGTACCGAACTCCACCAGCTGGCAGGCCAGCAAATGGGGATACGGGCCTTACCTGGATGGCATCTTCACCCAGTCCAACTATGGAATCATCACAAAACTCGGCGTCTGGCTCCTGAAGGGCCCGCCGCCGGGGGGGTACATGCCGTTTCTGATGAAATTTCCCAAGGTGGAGATGCTGGGCGATATCGTCAAGACTTTCATGCCCCTGCGCCTGGCCCAGATCATCCCCAACGCCTGCGTCGTGGTCAACGCCGGCTGGGAAGCGGCCGGCTACTTCACCTACGACAAGAACGGCAAGGGGACCAACCGGAGCACCTTCTACAAAGGAAAGGGAAGTCTCCCCCCCAAGGTGTTCCAGGAAATCATGGACAAGTTCAAGATCGGCGCCTGGAACTTCTACGCCGCCCTCTACGGCTCCCCCGAGCAGGTTGCCCTCAACTGGAAATATGTCTCGGGTGCCTTCAAGGCCAAGTTCGGCAACCAGGTCCAGATCATCACCGAGAAGGAAGCAAAGGACGACCCCATCTTCGAGTATCGACGTCAGTTGATGATGGGAGGGAGCACCCTGCAGGAGTTCGGCCTCTACAACTGGCGCGGCGGCGGAGGCTCCATGTGGTTCGCCCCGGTAGCCGCCGCCAGGCCGTCCGAGTGCGACAAGCAGATGCGGATTGCCACCGACATCCTCAACAAGCACGGTTTCGACTATGTCTCCGAGTATATTGTCGGCTGGCGTGAAATGCACCACATCATCGACCTGCTCTACGACCGCACCCAGCCGGAGGAGATGCACCGGGCCTATCAGTGCTTCGACGAACTGCTGAAGGTTTTCACCAAGAACGGGTACGGCACCTATCGCACCAACATCGCCTTCATGGAAAAGGCGGCCAACACCTACGGCCCCGAGATGCGCAAGATCCACCGCACCTTGAAAAAGGCCCTGGACCCCAACAATATCCTGGCCCCCGGCAAATCGGGCATCAACCTGGATATTCCGCTGTAACGACAACGGTAGAGGAGGTATGAGATGAGTCGTTTCCTTGCGCTCCCCAAGGGCGTTACAGAACAAGCCTTCACCAAAGCGATCAATGAGTATCGCTCCCTTCTGGGGGACGGGCGTGTCCGCACCGATCAGGCATCCCTGAAACCCTACCTTGCGACCACCATCGCCCAAAGGGATGCCTTGACCCCCCCTTCCGCGGCGCTCTACCCGACCACCGCCAAAGAGGTCCAGGCCATCGTCGGCATCGCCAACAAGTACAAGACGCCGCTCTGGACGGTATGCAACGGCGAGAACGAAGGGTACGGCTCCTCGGCGCCGGCCACGGCCGGACAGATAGTGCTCGATCTGCGGAACATGAAGAAGATCATCGAGGTTGATCGGGAGTTGGGGTACTGCCTGGTGGAGCCCGGCGTGACCTACGGCGAGCTGCAGGAGTACCTCACCCGCAACAAGATGAACCTGTGGCTCGACGCCCCGGCCCCTTCGGCCAACGTCAGCATCGCCGGAAATATCCTGGAACGCGGCAGCGGCTACACTCCCTACAGCGAGGATTTCCTCTTTTCCTGCGGCATGGAGGTGGTGCTGGCGGACGGAACCCTCCTCAAGACCGGCATGGGCGGGATTCCCAATTCCACCAGCTGGCAGGTGTTCAAGTGGGGATTCGGCCCCTATGTGGACGGTCTTTTCTCCCAGGCGAACAACGGGATCGTCACTAAAGTCGGCGCCTGGCTGATGGGCGCCCCGCCCCCGGGCGGCTACAAGCCTTTCTGCATCAGATTCCCGAAGAACGAAATGTTGGCCGACATCATCAAACCGGTCATGTTCCTGCGCCAGGCCCAGATCGTGCCCAACGCCTGCGCCCTGGTCAACTCCGGCTGGGAAGCGGCCACCCGTTTCGCCACTGACCGGAAGAACAACGGCCGCTTCTTCAACCCGGGAGCGGGAGCCATATCCTCCGGCAAGCTGATCAGCCGCGACGTGGGCGCCTGGAACCTCTACGGGGCCGTCTACGGCTCTCCCGAGCAGGTGGCGCTGAACTGGATGTACGTCTCCGGCACCTTCAAACAGGCCTTCGGCAACAAGATCAGAATTATCACCGAACAGGAGGCCAAGGGTGATCCGGCCTTCGAATACCGGAAACAGCTCATGATGGGGGGGATTACCCATCATAGCCCCCTCGACCGGTGGCGCCCCGGCGGCGGCTCCATGAAGTTCGCCCCCACAGCGGCCGCCCGTCCGGCCGAGTGCGCCCAACAGGCCAGGGTGGCCGCCGAGATCCTCAACCGGCACGGCTTCGACTATCTGAGCGAGTTCAGCTTCTTCTGGTACGACGCGCGTCACGTTGTCGATCTGCGCTTCGACCGCACGAAACCCGAGGAGATGAAACGGGCCCACAACTGCTTCAACGAGCTGATCAGTGTATTCACCAAGCACGGCTGGGCAGTCGGCCGTACCAACACCGCCTTCATGGACAAGGTGGCCGACTCCTACGGTCCGGCGATGCGAAGGCTCAACCGCACCATCAAGAAGGCGCTGGACCCCAACAACATCCTGTCACCGGGCAAATCCGGGATCAATCTGGCTTAAGGAGGCGAAATGATGAAAACGGTAAAAGTCCTGATAGCAAGCATTTGTTTGGCCACTTTTGTCTTTATCCAGTCGGCGGCTTGGGCCTTCAATTCCAGTTCCTTCAACGGCACGGCCGATTTCTATGCGGGAGCCGCTCCCCCGCCGGGACTTCACCTGATCGACTACAACGTCTTCATGGACATTAAAAAGATCGAAAACAAGGGGCAGGGATTGGCTGACGGGAAAGGAACTCTTACAGCCATCGCCTTCCGGCCGATCTATGTATCGGAAAAGGGACTCTTCGGCGGTAACTTCCTGATGCACTCCATCATTCCCCTGCTGACTGTGGAGGCTGACGTTAAGGTGAATACGCCAGGGGGCCCGGTCACCGTGGAAGGGCATGATGGTGGTCTCGGCGATGTTTACTTCGGGGTCGGCATGGCGTGGCACACCCCGACCTGGCACTGGCTGACGGTATTGGACATCATCACCCCAACCGGCAGCTTCGATTCCAAAAAGCCGATCAACGCGGGCAACAATGCCTTTGTCATAGAACCGGTCGTGGCAGTAACGGGTCTTTTCCAGAACGGCATGGAGGTGAGCGCCAAGCTCATGTACTCCTATCACACCAAGAACAGCGATTATAGGGAACCAGGAACGGGTCTCAAGGGGTATCAAACGGGGCAGGCGATACACATGGACTACAACGTGAACTATGCCGTGACGAAAGACCTGAAGCTCGGCGTTACCGGCTGGATCTGGCAAGGGCTCGAAGACGATGAAATCGGCGGCAAGAAGCGTTCCGACACCAAGGATTTCGAGTTTTCCATGGGGCCGGCAGCCCGCTACCAAAGCGGCAAGTTTGCCCTCATCGGCAAGTATGTGCTTCCGGTGTCCGCCGAAAACCGTATCGAAGCCAATCAGCTCTGGATCGACCTGGTTTATTCATTCTAGGAAGTTCACAGGGATCGGCACTCTTCCGGAGGGAAAAACGATGGACGACAAGAAAATACTGATTATCAATCCCGGCTCCACCTCGACAAAAATCGGCGTCTTTACCGAAGGGAGGATGATCATCAATCAGTCGGTAAAGCATGACGACGCGGAACTCAGGAAGTTTCCCACCATCTGGGACCAGTATGATTTCCGCAGGGAGGCAATCTTCCAGGTTCTCGCCGACAACAACCTCTCCATGGGCGAAATGGACGCCATCGCCTGCCGGGGTGGTAACGTCAGGCCCCTTCCCGGCGGCATCTACCGGATCTGCCCGAAAATGATCGAGGACATGAAAAGCGGTATCTATGGCGGCCACCCCATCAATGTGGGGGGACTTGTCGCCTTTGACCTGGGCAACCAGTTCAATATCCCGGTCCTCACCGCCGATCCTCCCATGACCGACGAATTGTGCACCTCGGCCAGGTACAGCGGCATTCCCGAGATCAGCAGGCAGAGCAGCTTCCACGCCCTCAACCAGAAGGCCACCGCCAGGAAGGTGGCCGCCGAACTGGGGAAGAAATACGACGAAATCAACCTGATCGTTGCCCACCTCGGAGGGGGCATATCGGTAGGAGCCCACCGCAGGGGGAAGATCATCGATGTCAATAATGCCCTTGACGGCGACGGCCCCTTCTCTCCGGAGCGGGCCGGATCCCTGCCGGCCGGCGATCTGGTCAAGCTCTGCTTCAGCGGCGAATATGAAAAAAATGAGGTCCTGAAGCTCCTGACCGGAAGGGGTGGCCTGTTCGCCTACCTGGGGACGACCGATGCCGTTGAAATCGAGAAGAGGATCGCCGACGGGGACCAGAAGGCGGCGGAGGTCTATGAAGCGATGATCTACCAGGTGGCCAAGGAGATCGGCGCCTGCGCAGCGGTCCTTGAGGGGGAAGTGGACGTCATCGCCCTCACCGGCAGCCTGGCCTATTCCAAGGTGCTTCTGAAAAGCCTGCAGAAGAAGATCTCCTTCATCGCCCCGGTCCTCCTCAATCCAGGCGAGAACGAGATGGAAGCCCTGGCCGATGCGGCCATGAGATATTTCAGAAACGAAGAGGCCTTGTCCATTTACAGGCAGGACAAGGCAGCATGACCAGTCAATACACTTTGCAGCGGATTTAGCACATTACCCAAAAAGGAGATACTAGCCATGGGAAAACTCACCGGAAAAGTTGCAATCATCACCGGAGCGGCACAGGGAATCGGCGCGGCATACGCCGTGGGCCTTGCCAAGGAAGGGGCAAAGATCGTCATCGCCGATGTCCTTGACGGCGAGAAGGCAGTGGAGGCAGTGAAAAAGGCAGGCAGTGACGCCATTTACATCAAAACCGACGTCAGCAGCCAGGAGCAGTGCGACGCCATGGCCAAGGCCGCGGCTGAAAAGTTCGGCTCCGTCGACATCCTGCTCAACAATGCCGCCATCTTCGGCAGCATCGTGCTGAAACCGTTTACCGAATGTACACCCCAGGAGTTCATGAAGGTCATGGAAATCAACGTCCTCGGCCAGTTCAACTGCATGAAGGCGGTATTCCCCTACATGAAGGCCAAGGGGGGCAAGATCATCAACATCGGCTCCTCCTCCATCAACGAAGGGGTGCCCGGCATGCCCCACTACGTTGCATCCAAGGGTGCGATCATGGCCCTCACCCGCTCCATGGCCCGGGAGCTGGGGGACTACAAGATCAATGTCAACACCATAGCCCCCGGCTTCACCCATTCCGACGGCGGCAACAACTTCGACAAGAACAAGAAGCTGGACCTGCCACCCCTGGAAGAGCTGCAGCTCCAGGCCCGTTGCCTGAAAAGGGAAGCGGTGCCCGAGGACCTCATCGGCCTGGCCCTGTTCCTCTCCTCCGATGACAGCGCCTTCATCACGGGCCAGATGATCGTCCACGACGGCGGGTTGTCGTTCCACTAAGGACGGAGGGTTACATGAAAGAAGTACTCGACATGCTGCCGATCCCCTGCTACGGCAGCCTGGCAACCGTGGATGCCGGGAAACCAAGAGTCAGACCCTTCGCCGTCATGTTTGAGGAGAACGGCAGATTCTATTTTTGTACAGCCAGCAATAAAGATGTTTACCGGCAACTGACCGAATGTCCGTACATCGAATTCACGAGGACCACTGACGATATGCGGTGGCTGAGAATAAGCGGCGAGATCACATTCGACGAGGATATCAGGAGCAAGGAGAAGTGCTTCGCCAACTATCCCATGCTCAAAGGCATCTATCAGACGCCGGACAACCCGATCTTCAAGGTTTTCTATCTGGAGCACGGCAACGCATCCATCGACAGCATGACGGCGGAGCCGCGCAAGGTTTTTGAGTTCTAGCAGGAGCGGCTACAACAGTACCATCAGGCGGGAAAAAGTCTCCGAGCCGTCTTGCCTAAAGGAACTCCCCCATGGCACGAGGCCTGCGGGTCACGCTGGAAACGGCGTGACCTCCCCTTTCGGAAAGGAGACTAGGGGAAATTTCTACTGAAAGGGAGAAGAACCATGAACAAGATCCTTCGTGTCGACATGACCAGCCTCAGCACCACCACTGAGCCGGTTCCCAAAGAATGGGCCTGCCTCGGCGGCCGTGCCCTTACCTCTACCATCGTTGCAAAAGAAGTGAAACCTACCTGCCATCCGCTGGGGGCGGACAACAAGCTGGTCTTTGCCCCCGGCCTGCTGAGCGGCACAACCGCCGCCAACAGCGGGCGCTTTTCCGCCGGTGCCAAAAGTCCCCTGACCGGCACCATCAAGGAGAGCAACGCCGGCGGACTGGCCGCCCAGATGTTCGGCCGCCTCGGTATCAAGGCGCTCATCATCGAGGGGCTGCCTGCGGGAGACAACTGGTACAGCCTGCATGTCAACAAGGATGGGGTGTCCGTAGCGGTTGAGACGGAACTGATCGGCCAGGGAAACTTTGCCGTTGTCGAAGCTCTGGAAAAAAGGCTCGGCAAGAAGACGGGGGTACTCACCATCGGTCCCGCGGGGGAGATGAAGCTGCTTGCCGCCAACATCTCGGTCAAGGATTCGGACAGCAAGCTGCGCAGTCATGGCCGCGGCGGCCTCGGTGCCGTAATGGGGTCGAAGAGGATCAAGTTCATCTCCATCGACGACCGCGACGCCCCCGGCATCAAGCCCGTGGACAAGGAGACGTTCACCGCCGCCGCCCGGGCCTTTGCCAAGGCGATTCTGGAGCATCCCGGAACCGGCCAGGGCCTCCCCACTTTCGGTACGGCCGAGATGGTCAACATCGTCAACGAGGCGGGGGGTCTTCCGACCCGCAACTTCACCTATGGCCGCTATGAGGGCCACGAAAAGATCTCCGGCGAGACCATGCGCGAAACGATCATCGAACGGGGGGGGAAACCGAGGCATGGCTGCCAGCCCGGCTGCATCATTCAATGCTCCCAGGTTTATAACGACAAGAACGGCACGTACGTCACCTCAGGATTCGAATACGAGACCATCGAGACCCTGGGAGCCAATGCCTGCCTGGGGGACCTGGACCAGATCGCCGCCGCCGATTACATCATGGATGACATCGGCATCGATTCCATCGAAACATCGGTGGCCATTGGGGTGGCAATGGAGGCGGGCGTACTGCCGTTTGGCGACGGCGAAGGGGTGTTGCGGATACTTCGGGAAGAGATCGGCCGAGGGACCCCGCTGGGACGAATCATCGGCAACGGTACCGGCAATGTGGGGAAGGCCTATGGGGTGACCCGGGTACCGGTGGTGAAGAACCAGGCGATTCCCGCCTACGATCCCCGCGCCATCAAGGGTATCGGCATCACCTACGCCACCAGCACCATGGGAGCGGACCATACCATGGGCTATGCAGTCGCCACCAATCTCATGGGGGTCGGCGGCGGCATCGTCGATCCGCTGAAGAAGGACGGCCAGGTGGAACTTTCCCGGCACCTGCAGATCGCCACCGTCATGCTCGATTCCCTCGGCCTCTGCCTGTTCATCGGCTTTCCCGCTGCGGACATTCCCACCTGCGTCCCGGCTCTGATGGACATGCTGAACGCCTGCTTCGGTCTCAAGCTTACCCCGGACTGGCTCGGAGAACTGGGGGTCACCACCCTGAAAACGGAACGGGCCTTCAACCTGGCAGCCGGCTTCACCAATAAGGATGATCGTCTCCCCGACTTTTTCAGGGAGCCGCTGGCACCGCACAACGCCGTGTGGGACTTCACCGACGAGGAAATCGACGCGTTCTGGAATTTTTAGCCTGACGACGGAAAGGGGTGCGCCATGAACGTCACGGTAAAACTGTTCGCCACATTCCGCTTCGGACGCTTCGCGGCAGCAACGAGGCACTACCCGCCCAGTACCAGTATCGGCGAAGTGATCCGTGAACTGCAGATACCGGATACGGAGATCAGCATGATCATGGTGAACGGGAGACATGCGGCCCCGGACCAGCAGCTGCGGGATGGGGACAGCCTCGCCTTCTTCCCGCTGGTGGCAGGAGGTTAGGATGGAAGAGCTGCGTCGGTACCTGGCCGGAGAGGCGAAGGACGGCCTCATCTCCTGGGCAACACAGATCGAAGCCGCTGCGCGGTTCCGGGTCTCTCTTGCCCGGGTCGAGGAAACAGCCTTGGACCTGGCCATTCTCCCCGCCCGCTACCAGCGCAACCGCCAGGCCATCAGCGTGGGCCAGCAGCTAAAGCTGTTCAGGGGACGGGTAGCGGTGGTGGGGTGCGGCGGGCTGGGGGGTTACGTTATCGAAGAACTGTCTCGGCTCGGAGTTGGCACCATCATCGCCATCGACCCCGACTTCTTCGAGGAGCACAACCTGAACCGTCAACTCCTCTCCTCCCCCGCCCGACTGGGGCAGGCCAAGGTAGAGGCCGCGGCGGCACGGATAGCGGAAATCAACCCGGCGGTGACGCTGGTTCCGGTGCAGGCGGCCTATGGGACGGAAAACGCCGTGGAGCTTTTCCAGGATGTCGATGTCGTAGTGGATGCCCTGGATTCGGTCCCGACGCGACTGGCACTGGCGGACAGCTGCGACGGATTGGGCCTCCCTCTGGTGCACGGGGCCATAGGAGGCTGGTTCGGCCAAGTCACCACCCAATTTCCCGGGGATCGAACCATCCGACTGCTGTATGACCGCTGGGTGGAAGGCAAGGGATTGGAACAGCAGATGGGCAACCCTTCTTTCACCCCGGCGGTGATAGCCGGCATCCAGACCGCCGAGGTCTGCAAGCTCCTTATGGGAACCGGCGATACGTTGCGTAACCGTCAGCTTTGCATCAATCTTCTCACTATGGAATTTGAAGAGGTCGAGCTGTCGAGCCCTGACTGCGCGATCGGCCAATAAGACGCATCACCGAAAGCAAAAGAATACGATTATTTACTCTCGCCGGTACGGGAGACCAAACAAGGAGACAAAACATGTTCGGATTCGGCATGCCTGAACTCATCGTTATCCTGGTTATCATGCTGGTCGTGGTCGGACCGGCGAAACTTCCCCAACTCGGCTCTGCACTGGGAGGGGCAATACGGAATTTCAGGAAGGGCTCGCAAGAGGCGGCGGCGTTCACGGAGATCGACAAGATGGACGACGAGAGAAATTCCACTTCTCCCAGGTAAATAAAAACCATGTTTTATCATTTGACATCGCCCCGTCTTGCAAGTATCTTGTATGCAAGAGGAATTAAGGGCATGGTCTCCTTCCGGGACAACATAGTATTTATGCTCGCCAAGGCCCACCAGCGGGCACAGGGGGCGCTGAAGGGAAACCTTCAGGAATTCGGCCTCACCCCCATGCAGTGTCTGTTTCTGGAGGTCCTGTGGGAAGAGGAAGGACTTTCCGCCGGCGAGATCGGCCGGCGCATCTCCCTGGATACGGCTACCCTGGCGGGCATTCTCGACCGCATGGCGACCGCCGGCTGGGTGCGGCGCGAGACCGATTCGCAGGACGGCCGGGTGGCGAGGGTCTACCTGACCGACAAGGCCCTGTCGGTCAGGGACCAAATGTCGACGACCATAGAGAAAACCAACGACGAGCTGCTTAATAGCTTTTCGCTGGAGGAGAAGCTTCTCCTGAAGCGCTTTCTCCGGGATTTCAAGGAATAGAAAAAAATTTTCCGCAATTAGTTTGCATACGAGATATTCAGGAGGTAACCCATGTACATGCCCGATTTCGCCTATCATGCTCCCGAGAGCCTGAATGAGGCCTGCTCTCTCCTGGCGGAACTGGGGGAGAAAGCCACGGTTCTGGCGGGCGGCACCGATGTCCTGCACAAAATGAAGGTGGGTAAACTGGCTCCGGAACACCTGGTCTCACTCAAACACCTGGACGACCTGCGTACCATCCGTCATGAACCGGGCCGCGGCATAATCATGGGTGCGCTGACGAGCCACAATGCCATCTACACCTCAAAGCTTCTGCAGGAACGTTACCTGTCGCTCCCCATGGCCGCCCACACCATGGCCTCCAACCAGATCTGCAACATGGGGACCGTGGGGGGAAACATCGTCAACGGTGTTCCTTCCGCCGACCTCCCCCCGATCCTCATCGCCCTCAATGCCTCGATCCGCCTGGTATCCACCAAGGGGGAACGGACCATGCCCCTGGAGGATTTCTTCCACGGTTCGGCCGAGACGGTCATCGCTCCGGGCGAGCTGCTGGCCGACATCACCATACCTGACCAGCCAACCACCGGTAGCACCTATATGAAGTTCGGCCTGCGCCGTTCCGGAGCCCTGGCTGTTGTGGGCGTTGCCGTCGCTGTCACCATGGATGGCGATACCATTCGTGATGCCAGGATCGTCCTGGCTTCCGCTTCGCCGACGGTCATGCGGGCCCGGGAGGCAGAGGACTGCCTGAAAGGGAAAAAGGTATGCGACGAGCTGCTGGAACAGGCCGGAAGCCTTGCTTCCGCCGCCAGCCGCCCGCGGGACAGCATCCGCGGCTCCGCCGAATACCGAAGGAATCTGGTTGGGGTGCTTACGAAACGGGCCCTGCGCAAGGCTATTGACGAAGGCCACGTGTGAGGAGGAAAGAGATGCTGCAAATGATAACCGACAAAGATGGGGTGAAGCGTTACCTGATCACCTTGAATGTGAATGGCGACTCAAAGACCGTCCTGGTAAAGGGGAACGCCATCCTGACCAATGTGCTGCGCGACCAGTTGGATCTCACCGGCACGAAGAAAGGGTGCGAGCTGGGAGACTGCGGTTCATGCACCGTGCTTTTGGACGGCAAGCCTGTGGATTCCTGCCTGATGCTGGCCGTGGAGGCCGACGGCCGGGAGATCACCACCATTGAGGGGGTAGCCGCCAACGGGAAACTGGACGCCATCCAGGAATCCATGATCAACCACGCCGCCGTGCAGTGCGGCTACTGCACCCCCGGCATGGTCCTCTCCGCCAAGGCGCTGTTGACCCGCAACCCCCACCCCACCGAGCCGGAGGTACGGGAAGCCATTGCCGGCAATCTCTGCCGTTGCACCGGCTACGTGCATATCGTTGAAGCTGTCCTGGCCGCCTCCCAGGGGCGGACAGCGCCAGAAGATCATTAAGGAGAAGCCAGATGAGCGATAACCATAAAGTCATCGGCCGCAGCGTCCCCCGCATCGACGGCCCGGAGAAGGTAACCGGAGCGGCAAAATATACGGGGGACCTCAAGTTCCCCAACATGCTCTTCGGCAAGATCCTCACCAGCCCCCATGCCCACGCCCGGATCATCTCCATCGACACCTCCGAGGCGGAGAAGCTGCCGGGGGTGAAAGCAGTCATCACCCACAAGGATGTGCCGGAACTGAAGTATGGCCTGAGCCCGGCCCGCTGGGACGAAAACATCTTCTGCATCGACAAGGTGCGCTTCGTGGGCGACAAGGTGGCGGCAGTGGCCTGCCTGGACGAGGAAACCTGCTACAAGGCCCTGAAGCTCATCAAGGTGGAATACGAAGAACTGCCGGCGGTGCTCGATTTCCGCCATGCCATGGACGAAGGACAGCCCCTGGTCCACGAGGAGTACGAACGGAACATCAATACCGAAATTCACCAGGAGTTCGGCGATGTGGAAAAGGCCCTGGCCGAGGCGCACCATGTGCGCACCGACACCTTTGTGGGGCAGCGCACCTACCAGACCCCCATTGAGCCCCACTCGTCCATCTCCATGTGGGAAGGGGACAAACTGACCATTTATGCCAGCACCCAGTCCCCCCACTACTTCCAGTACTATATCGCCCGGGAATTCGGCATGCCCATGGGGGACGTGCGCATCATCAAGCCCTACCTGGGGGGCGGCTTCGGCGGCAAGCTTGAGCCCACCGGCCTGGAATTCGCCGGCGCAGTGCTGGCGAAGCTGACCGGCCGGCCGGTGCGTACCTTCTACGACCGGGCCGAGATGTTCGCCCACAACCGGGGTCGGCACGCCCAGTACATGGAGATCACCACCGGGGTGGACAAGGACGGGAAGATCCTGGCCGCCAGGGCAAACTTCATCATGGACGGCGGCGCCTACACCAGCCTGGGGATCGCCAGCGCCTACTACGCCGGGGCGCTCCTCCCCATGACCTACGAGTTCGACAACTACCAGTTCGACATGTTCCGGGTCTACACCAACCTCCCCGCCTGCGGCGCCCAGCGGGGACACGGCGCTCCCCAGCCCAAGTACGCCTTCGAGAGCCATCTGGACAACGTGGCCGCCGATCTGGGGATCGACCCCATGGACATCCGCATCCGCAACGCCCGCCGTCCCGATACCGTCACCCCCAACGATTTCCAGGTCAACTCCTGCAAGATGCGCGAGTGCCTGGAGCGGGCCAGGGAGATGTCAGGCTGGGATGAAAAGAAGAAAAACCTCCCCCATGGGCGCGGCATCGGCGTCGCCACCGGCAGCTTTGTCACCGGCGCCGGCTATCCCATCTACCGCACCGACCTCCCCCACGCGGCGGCCTTCATCAAGGTCCACGAGGACGGCACCGCAGCCACCCTCTATACCGGGTCGGTGGACATCGGCCAGGGGTCTGATACCATTCTTTGCCAGATGGCGGCCGAGGCCATGGGATACCGCTATGAGCAGATGAAGATCGTTGCCGCCGACACGGAGATCACGCCGCTGGATTTCGGCGCCTACGCCAGCCGCCAGACCTACATGTCCGGAGCCGCCGTCAAACAGGCGGGGGAGGAAGTCAAGAAGCAACTCCTCGACATGGCGTCGACCATGCTTTCCCTCCCTGCCGATGACCTGGACTGCGAGGACGGTGTGATCTTCTCCAAATCCCGCGCCGATAAGACTGTTACCTTTCAGGAAGTGGCGCGCAGACACTTTGTCCTCAAGGGGCCGCTCCTGGGAAGGGGAGCCTACACGCCGCCAAAACTGGGAGGGAGCTTCAAGGGAGCGGCGGTCGGCACCTCGCCCGCCTACAGTTTCGGCGCCCAGGTGGGAGAAGTTTCCATCGACAAGGAAACGGGTGAAATCACCGTGGTTGGCATCTGGGACGTGCACGATTGCGGCAAGGTCATCAACCCGCGCCTGCTCCACGGCCAGGTCCATGGCGCCCTGTACATGGGGATGGGGGAATCGGTCTGGGAGGAAGTGCTCTTCGACGACAAGGGAAGGATCAAGAACGCCGAACTGGCCAACTACCGCATGCTTACCGCCATGGACATGCCCCCCATCCAGTCGGAGGTTGTGGACAGCTATGAGCCGACCGGACCGTGGGGGGTAAAGGAGGTGGGCGAAGGAGCCACCAACCCCACCCTGGGCATGTTCTCCAATGCCATTTTCGACGCCATGGGGGTACGGGTGAACAGCCTGCCGCTGACCTACGAGAAGGTCTGGCGTGCATTGAAGGAAAAGAGGGAGCGGGAAGAGGCCAAGGCAGCGTAAAAGCAACAACAGGAGTCAGCCATGTGGGACTGGATCGGCAAACTTGACGAGCTGCGGCGCAGCAATCAACTGGCGGTGCTGGTGACGGTGACAAAGAGCAGCGGCTCTACGCCACGCAAGCATGGGGCAAAGATGATCGTCCTTCCCGACGGGACCTTCTACGGCACCGTGGGGGGCGGGACCCCCGAGTATTACGCATTGGAAGATGCCCGCAATTGCTTTGAGACCATGCAGAGCACCACGAGCAGCGTTCCCCTCAAGCAGCGGGGAGAGTTTCCAGCCTGCGGCGGCACCATGGAGTTCCATATGGAAGTGATCAACGACAACCCCGTCCTCTACCTGTTCGGCGCCGGGCATATCGGCCAATCACTCTGCCAGGTCCTTGACGGCACCCCCTTCCGTATTCATCTCGTGGACGAGCGGGAAGAATGGATCAACGCCCCTTCCCTCCCGAGCAGTGTCATCCGCCACCAGTGCCACTACAGCGAATTCATCCGGAAAGCCACCTGGTGCGACAAGCGGACCTTCGTCGCCATCCAGACCTTCAGCGGCACCATGGACCAGCAGGTGCTGGAGGAGGTGCTGCCAAACCCAGCCCGCTACGTGGGAATGATCGGCAGCAAATCCAAATGGGCAAAAGTACGGAGCAATCTGGAGGAAAAGGGGCTGGACCTCTCCGGTGTCCGCTGCCCCATTGGCCACGACAACGGCGGCAACTCGCCGCGGGAAATCGCCATCAGCATCGCCAGCCAGCTTCTTTCCACCTACTATGGGCGCGAGTAACAAAATGAAAGCTCTCAAGGAACGCGTCATCATCATGAAGGGGGCTGGGGAAATGGCTACCGGCGTGGCCTGCAGGCTCTACAAATCGGGTTTCCGGCGCATCCTCATGCTGGAAACGCATTGTCCCCTGGCGGTACGAAGGGAGGTCTCTTTCTGCGAAGCCATCCATGACGACCGCAAGTCGGTGGAAGGGATAGATGCGGTGAGGATCGATGATGGAGCGGGTCTGGCCAAAGCCTGGGAAAAGGGAATGATCGCCCTCCGCGTCGACCCGAAGGGAGATACCGTACGCAGAATGCAGCCCGATATCCTCATCGATGCGACAGTTGCCAAACGCAATCTCGGCATTGCCATCACCGACGCGACGCTCGTGATTGCCCTTGGCCCCGGCTTCACCGCCGGCAGGGACTGCCACCTGGTGGTTGAGACCAACCGCGGTCACAATCTGGGACGGCTTATCACCACAGGGGAGGCAGAGCCCAACACCGGCATTCCCGGCAACATCGGCGGCTTTACCAAGGAGAGGGTTCTGCGTGCGCCGGGCGACGGCCCCTTCACCACCGGGAAAAAAATCGGCGACCCAATAGCCAGGGGTGAGGTTGTCGGCCAAGTCGGCACCGACACGGTCACAGCCCCGATCGATGGCATCCTGCGCGGCCTCATAAGGCCAGGCTCCCCTGTCACGACCGGCCTCAAAATCGGCGACATCGATCCCCGGGGCGATGCCGCCTATTGCCATACCGTTTCCGAGAAGGCCAGAGCCCTTGGGGGATCGGTGCTGGAAGCGATCCTTACCGTCTACAACCAGTGATGCCATGAAAACTTTCGCCGAAATAGTGGGTATCGGACCGGCCGGAGTGATAAGCATCACCGGCGGGGGAGGCAAGACGAGCCTCATGTTTCACCTTGCCAGGCAGTTGGCCTACTCCGGCAAAAGGGTTTTGACGACGACCACCACCAGGATCCTCGTTCCTTCAGCTGAACAGTCGAAGACGCTGCTCATATCACAGGACCCTCAGGTCATCCTCCGCCAGGCCAAAGCCCACAAAGGCGCCGGCATGCATGTTTCGGCGGCATACTCCCATCTGCCCCCTACCGACAAGCTGAAGGGGTTTCCCCCTGAGGCGATCCGCACTTTTGAAGATTCAGGGGAATTCGACTGGATCGTCGTGGAGGCCGACGGCGCGGCCCGAAGGCCGCTGAAGGCACCGGCGGCGCATGAGCCGGTCATTCCCGAGAACACCTCGATTGTCGTCGCACTGGCAGGGTTGGAGGTGCTCGGCAGGCCCCTGGGCGAGGAGATGGTCTTCCGCTCGCAACTGGCAGGGGAATTGATGCAGCTCTCCCCAGGCGAAACCATCACAGTGCCGGCCCTGGCGCGCCTCTTGGCCCACCCCGCTGGCTCCTTCAAGGGGGCTCCTCCCAAAGCACGCCGCTTCATCTTCCTTAACAAGGCAGATTCACCCGAATTGCAGGAAAAAGGAGCCGCCGTCGCCCTCCAGCTCAAGGAGATCTCACCTCCCGTTGCCGAAGCGGTCATCGTAGGACAGCTGCTGCACGAAATCAGCATGCACCGGGTATATCTGGGGAAAGTGCAATGAAGGCTCAGCCCAGGGTGGCCGGCATTGTCCTTGCCGCCGGCAGGAGCACACGGATGGGACAGCCGAAACAGCTCCTCCCCTTCCGCGGCCGGACCATTCTTGAGTGGGTGGTTGATAATGCCCTGGCTTCGACCCTGCACCAGGTGATTGTGGTGCTCGGCCACGAAGCGGAGGCCGTGAAGCCGCTCATGGAGCAAAGGGGAGTTGCCACCGTTGTTAATCCCTCCTATGAAGCGGGGCAGAGTTCGTCACTGAAGGCGGGACTGCGGGCGCTGACCGGGGAGGCTGACGCCGCGCTCTTTCTCCTTGGCGATCAACCCCTCATCACCCCGGAGACCATTGACCTCATCATAACCGCCTTTGGCGATTCCGCCTCCCCCATTGTCATACCCACCTTTGACGGCCGACGCGGCAACCCGGTCCTCTTCAGCCGGGAGATCTTTCCCCGCATCGGGGCACTGAGCGGCGACTGCGGCGCCAGAACCCTCTTTGAGGAATATGGAAGAGATATCCGCAGCGTAAACGTGCATACTCCGACCATCCACATCGACCTGGATACGGGAGAAGATTACCGCCGTCTGCTGAAGGAATTCCCGATGGTATAACATGCGCATTGCCCACCCTTTTGGCAGTCAGCAACTCCTCTACTTTCCCTGGGTTCCACCTCCATTTTTCCCGCCGGTCGCATCCTGGTTGAAACGGAACTCCATATGGTAGGTATCCGTCTCACCGGAATAGGCCAGCGAATGCCCCAACCGCCGGTGATATGCGAGCATTGCCTCATTGGTGGGGAGTATCTCTGAATAAAACCCCTCGATACCCTGACCGACAGCATGGCGCTTCAACTGGCTGAGAAGGTATTGGGCCATCCCCATCCGGCGATAATCTTCGTGGACCACCACTGCCGTCTCCGCCATATTGGTGAGGGGGTTGACCGCGTATCGCGCCACCGCCACGATGGACTCAACATTATCCTCACGCCGGAAAACCGCCAGCGCCATGCGGCTGGAATAGTCCACACAGACCTGTTTTGCCGCCTCGCGATGGGCAAGCTGGATTTTCGGCCCGAAATAGCGGTTGTAAATGGTTTCGGGATTATGGCTGTAGAAAAACTCCTGCAGCAAACGTTCATCCGTTGCCTTCAGGGGGCGGACGAGCATCATGGTCCCGCCGAACGCCCTCACCTCTTCAAACTCCTTCGGGTAGCGATCCAGCGCCTGTTGCCACACCTGCTCATACTCGTAGACATAATGCTTCTGCTTGACGAACTCCAGCAACTCCCGGCGGTAGTCCGGGTGAGCAATGGAGATCAGCGCCAGAGCGCGCTCGCGGATGGTTTTACCATGGAGATAGGCAACACCGTACTCTGACACCACGTAGTGGGCATCGCCGCGACTTGTGACAACGCCGGCGCCATCGTCGATCCGGTGAACGATCCGGCTGAGGCCCCCATCCTTGGCGGTGCTGCGGATTGCTATGATCGGTTTCCCCCCTCGGCTCATGGCCGCGCCGCGCGCGAAATCCACCTGGCCGCCAATGCCGCTGTAGAATTTGTAGCCAATGCTGTCGGCGCAGATCTGCCCGGTCAGGTCCACCTGCAGCGCCGAATTGATGGCCACCACCTTGTCGTTGGCGGAAATTACCCGGGGATCGTTGACGAAATCCGACGGATGAAATTCAACCCCCACATTGCCGTCGACAAAATCATAGAGTGCGCGGGTGCCTATAACAAAGCTGGTGACCGTTTTGCCGGGATGTACGCTTTTCAGGCGATTGGTGATATTTCCCTCCTCGATCAGGGGGAGCAGCGCATCACTGAACATCTCGGTGTGGACGCCGAGATCCCGCTTGTCGGCAATGAACCTGAGGACCGTGCTGGGGATGGTGCCGATTCCCATCTGCAGACAGCAGCCGTTTTCCACCAGCCGCGAGATGTGATAGCCGATCTGCAGTTCCACCTCGTCCGGCTCCTTTGCAACGGATTCGAGAATCGGGCGGTCGGTTTCCACAAGACAATCGAACCTGCTCAGGTGAACATGGCTGTCGCCGCACGTGCGCGGCATGCGGGGATTCACCTCGGCAATCACCAGTCGGGCACGGTCCAGCGCCGCACGCTGGATATCCACATTGACTCCCAGGCTGCAGAATCCGTGACTATCGGGAGGCGACACCTGCAGCAGGGCAGCCTGATTACCCCTCTGCCCGCGGCGGATCAGCGCCGGTATTTCACTCAGGAAGATCGGCGTGTAATCCGCCCTCCCCTCGCAGACCGCCTGACGGACGTCTTCACTGATGAAAAATGAGTTATGGCGGAGATGGCCGGTATTCTGCTCGGTAATGTAATCAGCCGAACCGAAGGCGAGAAGCTGGATGAGTTCGATGTCGTGGAACCTGCCGGCATTTCTGCTCAGAGCAGCAACCAGCTGCAAAGGCGCGGCGCAGCCGGACCCGACAAACACGCGCCAACCGGATTGGATCCGTGCCATCGCCTCGTCCGCCGTTGTCAGCTTCTGTCGGTACAGCTCTCGAAGTTGACCGCTCATCCTCTCCCCGCTTGAGACTTCCCCGTAATTCATACCCTGCGCCCCTCTTCAAGACGAGATGCCTCGTTTACCTCAAATATTTACATCGCACATCAAAACATTACACCGAAAAGACCTGTTTCAGCATATTATAACGCTGTATTTCGTATTGCAATTTGTCTGCTTATATTTTTGCTATCTATTTCAAGATGTTGCAAATCGCACACCAGAAGCTTTACACCGGGCCTTATACTTGCAAAACGTTATTTTACAAATAACGGCACGTCCACTACCCGTTACTGGAGGCCTGCAATGCCCTACAATCTCAACCTGCCCGAAACCTTCAACGCCGCCGATTATTTTATCGACCGCAACGTTCGCGAAGGAAGAGGCGACAAGGTCGCCGTACTCTGCGAGGAACGCTCGTGCACCTACCTCCAGCTGCAGGAAGGGGTAAACCGTTTTGGAAATGCATTGAAAACCCTGGATGTCCGCATGGAGGAGCGCGTCGCCCTGCTGCTTCTGGATACGGAGGTCTATCCCCAGGCATTTTTCGGCGCGATCAAGATCGGTGCCGTACCCATATGCCTGAACACCATGAACCGTTCCCAGGACTTCCAGTTCTACCTTAACGACAGCCGGGCGCGGGTTCTGATTGTCGATGCGCTGCTCCTCGACCAGATTGAGCCCATACGCCGCAACCTGTCATTCCTGGAGCATGTCATCGTCGCCAACGGCAGCGCTCCCGTCGGAGACCTGTGCCTTGCCGACCTGACCGCCGCACAGTCCCCACTGCTGGAAACCGCCCCAACCTGCCGTGACGACGCCTGTTTCTGGCTCTACAGCTCGGGCTCCACCGGCTCCCCCAAGGGAACGGTCCACCTCCAGCACGACATGGTCTATTCGGCCAGGACCTATGGGGCAAAAGTGCTCGACATCAGGGGAAATGACGTATTTTTCTCCGCCGCGAAACTGTTCTTCGCCTACGGACTGGGCAACGGCATCTACTTCCCCTTCTGTGTCGGGGCAACCGCCGTCTATCTTCCGTTGCGGCCGACACCGGCAGATGTTTATAAAACGGTACGGCGCCATCGTCCGACCCTTTTCTTCGGCGTCCCCACTCTCTACGGCCAGATGCTCGAGGAAGAAGGGAGCATGGACGGCGTCAGGCTGTGCGTTTCGGCGGGCGAGGCGTTGCCGCCGGCCTATCTGCACCGCTGGAAAGCCCGCTTCCAGCTCGATATTCTCGACGGGATCGGCTCCACCGAAATGGCCCACATCTTCATTTCCAACAGGCCTGGCGAGGTCGTCGCCGGCAGCTCCGGGAAGGTCGTACCCGGCTACGAGGCGCGTATCGTGGATGAGAACATGCATGATCTTCCGACCGGAGAAATCGGCACGCTGCTGGTCAAGGGGGACAGCGCTGCGGCCTTCTACTGGAACAAGCATGAGAAAACCAGACAGACCATGATGGGGCAATGGATTAATACCGGCGACAAATACGTCTGCGACGAAAAAGGATATTTCCACTGTGCCGGCCGCTCCGACGACATGCTCAAGGTGGGAGGGATCTGGGTATCGCCCAACGAGGTCGAGTCGTGCCTGATCGAGCACCCTGCAATCCTGGAATGCGCCGTAATCGGGGCGACTGACGAGGACAACCTCATCAAGCCGATGGCCTTTGTAGTCCTCAATCCGCAGCATACGGCCTCGGAGGCGATGGAAAATGAATTGAAGGAATTTGTAAAGGCCAATCTGGCGATGTACAAGTACCCGCGCTGGATCCGCTTTATCGACGAACTCCCCAAGACTGCAACCGGCAAGATCAAACGATTCGAACTGCGCGCCATGATCCAGAAACAGGAGATTCAACAGGTGGCATGACCAGAGATAGATTCATCCCTCAGTCCATGCGCTCCTGGCTGCAACGGTAACGGTTGACGCCGTACCCGTCAAGCCTGCACGCCAGCCCCCCGCGAGTAACCAGATAGCGCAGGTGGGCAAGGCATTCTCCCAGCGCCAGTTGTAGATCAAAATCGGAGAGAGGTGAAGGATACAGGGCCTGCACAAGCTCGTACGCGGAAAGCTCCCTGGTGGCACAGGCCTCGAGTATCACCTGAAACCTCTGCTCATGATGGCTACGCAACTCCTCAACGCGTCTCCTCGCACCGAAGAATGGAAGTCCATGACCGGGAAGCACGAGGACGTCGTCGGGGATTTCAGCGAGACGGTCAAGAGAAGCAAACCACCGGCCCAGCGGGTCGTCCTCCGGGTTGGTGACACTGACCGACACGTTGGTGGAGATGGTTGGCAAGAGCTGATCCCCTGAGACCAGGATCTTACGATCCGCTGAATAAAGCAAAGCATGCTCGGGGGAATGCCCCCCACCAACGATAACCCGCCAATCATCGCCGACGGGAAACGCGCACCCTTCCTGCAAACGGACGAACGAAAGCGGCATTGGTGAAATAAAGGAAGAAAAGCGAAACATCACCAGAGTCTGCTGCAGCAGTTCCTGCGGGAATCCGGCCCGCTGGAAAAATTGGGCGTGCTGCCACGGCACTTCTTCCAGATTGTCGGGCCAACCCAGCAAGGTGAAATATTCCTCGTAGGTGATGAATAGCGGAACCCGCCAACGCTCGGTCAGATACCCTGCCAACCCGAGGTGGTCCACATGGTAGTGGGTGCAGCATACGCCAACCACGTTCTCGCCACGTAACGGACCGGAAAACACCTCTTCCCAGATTTCCCTTGCCCCCGGTGCATCAAGGCCGGTATCCACAATCAACCACCCTCCCTCAACCCGCAGCAGGTAGATGTTCACGTGATCGAGAGCATAGGGCATCGGCATGCGAAACCACTTGATTTCCGGGGTGATATCTACCAGCCCCGCTCCTGTCTGGGGGGGATGGTACGGAAATGACAGGGGTGCCGGGCTTGTTGAAGCTTCCGGTCCCTCGACATTGCTTTCTTCTGTCCTGCTTGATGTGGCGTTGGGTCTCAGCACGGGCTCCTCGCTATTTTCGGGCAGTAGCATGGCGGATATATAATTGTATGAAACCGGTACCATAATACTGGGCACGACACAAGTTTCACCTTCTTCTTTGATTGGTTTTATTGCTCTCAAATTCAGACGGTACCCCAGCCGACCCTGAACGCTGCAAGCCCTCCCCAAGATACGCCAGCGATTCCCCCTTCCCTCAATCCGTTACATCAATGCTCAGTTCGTTACACAACAGCGGCATACAAAACATCGTTTTTAATACAACAGCATGGCACCCAGCGAGCAAGAACCCATACAGTAGGCACGTTACGCACCATATCTGAATAAAACTGTCGCAACCAACAATATGGAATCGTGTTTGCAAAACATTATTTTGCCAACTGACCAAATGTAACCGGCAAAGATGACTCCACACGCAGCCTCACGAACCAATTCGACCAGTTCGCAGTCTGGGGACAGGAGGGGTAAAAGCAGATTCACCACGCTGGCAGTCGCTTTGCTATCAACATCATGAGGAGGCAGAAATGAGCAAAATACTGTGTATGCTGACACCAACATTGTTGTCCATGGCGGCGCCGCTACAGACAAGAGGAGTAACACTATGAATGCACACAAATACGACTGGTCGGCAATATCCAGAAACAAGAAGTTTATCCACCTGCACCAGAAGAAAACCCTCTTCCTCGTCAGTCTTTGGGTGGTGGGCGCCCTTCCCTACCTTCTGCTCACCATCGGTGCGGGTTACGCGCCCGAACTCTTCAACAAAAGGGTCTTCGGCAGGATGAACATCGGCTATCTATTCTGCATGTTCCAGTTCTTCATGATGATCGCCATCGGCGCTTACTATACCTATCGAGCCAACAAGGATTTCGATCCGCTCACGAAAGAGCTGTTGGAAGAAATACACGGGGGGAATGCATGATGAAAAGGATACTGCTTCTGTTGTCCCTGGGGGTAGCCCTCTGCTCCACTGCCCACGCAGCCGAGCCGGCTGAAAAAGTGGCTGCATCTGCTCCGGCCACCGCGACCCAGGCACCGGCAACGGCCGCTGCGTCAATGGCTGTTGCCGTTGCGCCCGTCAAGCAATCTCAAGCAGCGCCGACAAAGCAATTGAAAACCAACCGGAAACTGACGATCAGCATGTTCCTGGTAATAATCGCCGCAACGGTAGGGATTCTTTTCTGGGCTGCCGGAAAAACCAAGACGGCCTCCGACTACTACGCGGCCGGAGGGGGGATCAGCGGTCTCCAGAACGGTTGGGCAATTGCCGGGGACACCTTGTCGGCAGCCACTTTTCTCGGCACCACCGGACTCATCTCCCTCTACGGGCTTGACGGATTCATGTACGCGACTGGCCCCACGGTCTGCTTCCTTACCATCCTCCTCATCATCGCCGAACCGTGCCGCAATGCCGGCAAATACACTCTTGGCGACATCCTTTCCTTCCGCTCCCGCTCGAAAATGGTGCGGGGTGCTTCGGCCATTTCCGCGGTCGTCGTATCGTCGTTCTATCTGCTGGTGCAGATGGTTGGTGCCGGCAAACTGATGCAGCTGCTTCTCGGCATCCCTTACCAGATGGCGGTCATCGGCGTCGGCGCAATGATCGTCGTCTATGTCAGTTTCGGCGGCATGAAAGCTACTACCTGGGTGCAGATCATCAAGGCCGCCCTCCTCGTCGCAACGACCTTTATCCTGGCCGGCGTCATACTCTGGAAATCGGGAATGAATCCCGCCAGGCTGCTGGATCAGGTGGCGGCAAGTCCGGCAGTACAGGAGCACGTCCGCACCCTGTTGAAGCACCCGGTCGCTGAGCCCGGCTTCGACTACGGTCAGCGCTTCCTGGAAGTGGGCCTGTTCCTCAAGAACCCCCTTGACCAGATTTCGCTGGGTATCGCCATGCTCCTCGGCGTCGCGGGCCTGCCCCATATCATGATGCGCTTCTTCACCGTCCCCAACGCCAAGCAGGCCCGCAAGAGCGTCGTCATCGCCATGAGCCTCATCGCCACCTTCCTGTGCCTGGTCACCTTCCTGGGGCTTGGTGCTTCTGTCTTCGTTACCCCGCAACAGATCATGTCCATAGACAAGGGTGGAAACATGGCGGCCCTCATGATCGCGCAGCATATCGGCGGCGGTGTCGGCACCATCGGCGGCGACCTCCTCCTGGCCTTTATCTGCGCGGTGGCATTCGCTACCATCATTGCGGTTGTCTCGGGGCTCGTCCTGGCCTCCTCCGCGGCCATCGCCCACGATCTGTACGTCAATATCCTGAAGGATGGCAAGGCTGACCAGCACGAACAGGTAAAGGTCGCCAAACTCGCCTCATTCGCGGTGGGAGCCGTTGCCATTCTATTGGCAATTGCCTGTGAAAAGCAGAACGTCGTCGTCCTTGCGACCCTCGCCTTTGCCGTGGCTGCCTCCAGCAACTTCCCGGTAATCTTGTTCGCTCTCTTCTGGAAACGCTTCAACACTGCCGGCATCACCGCCGGCCTGGTCATCGGAGCAGCGTTTACCATCGGTCTGGTGATGGTATCGCCCAACATGACCTATCCCAAAAAGATCGCTGCAGATGCCCAGAAGATCGTTACTGTCCTGGAGAAAAAGCAGGCCGATGGTGCTGTGTTGACCGAAAAAGAGCAGACAACCCTGGCGAAGGCGCGGACCGATTATGCCCAGAACAAGGATGGGAAGTCCCTGCTCGGCCTGGACGCTCCCCTCTTCCCGTTGAAAAACCCAGGTATCGTCTCGGTTCCGGTGGGCTTCATGGCAGCCATTTTCGGCACCCTGCTGTTCCGGAGCCGGGAGGAGGAAGATCTGTTTTCAGAAATGTACGTCAGACAGAACACCGGCCTCGGCATAGCAGAGGCTGCCGAACATTAACGACGAAAAGGTTAGATGCAAAAATGGCCTGCCTCGAAGGAATTCATCTCCTTCAGGCAGGCCTTATTGTCCCCACCAATATAAAACGCTTTTAGTTTTTTTTCTTATATACCATAATAACCTCGGCATTTCTGCCACAGTGCTCGATTATTGCTGCTAAAACACTATGTTATATTTTGCAAAGGTGCCGTCATTGCCAAGCGATAATAGCCCGCCAGCAGACTTTTTCCGCGAAAAATTCAGCGAACTTGAGCAAATGTTTGCCGATTTGCCTTTCGGCTACTCGGTTCTGGATCGGGACTTGCGCTATATATACGTCAGCGACCAACTGGCGGTGATCGACGGCGTATCCATAGAGCACCATCTGGGGAAATCCGTCAGGGAAGTCCATCCGCAAGTCGCCCTTACCATGGAACCCATTCTTTTCAGGGTCATGAAGGAATCGAGACCCTGCGTGGAACTGGCACTCGACATACCGGGAACCGCCAATTCGACTGCGCCGAACAGCACGTGGCAGGTCCGCTGTTATCCACTCAAGACGGATGACGGCACGGTAGCGGGTGTAAGCTTTGTCGTGCGGGATATTACGGAGCAAAAACAGCGCGAGGCGGCACAGACCGAGCGCCTGCAATTCGAATCACTCCTCTCGACACTTTCCACCACCTTTATTAATGTACCGGTCAGTGAAGTGGATGGCAAAATCGTCCAAGGTCTGCAGAAAATAGTCGACTTTCTCGGCTTCGACCGGAGTACGGTCTGGCGCGTCGATCCCGATTCAGGAGAGATGATCTGCACCCATTCCTACGAGCTCCTCGGGATCAAGCCGCCCCCTGCCGTGCTTCCCTCGGACCTCGTTCCGGTCTGGAATTCCATGGTCAAATCCGGCGAGATATTCAAGGTATCCGACATAGACGAACTGCCGGAAAATTTCTGGCGCGAAAAGGAGTACTGCCGCAAGCTGGGGGGGATTCGATCGATAATGTTCATCCCCTCCAGCGTTGGCGGTGTGGTGGAAGGATTCATCACTTTTGTCTCCTACAGCGTCATCCGGACCTGGCCCGATGAGCTGATTCAGCGCCTGCGCATCCTGTGGGAGATCTTTGCCAATGCCCTGGAGCGAAAGCGCGCTGATCAGAAGATCCAGAAGGCCCTGGCGGAAATCAAGACCCTGAAGGACCGGCTGGAAGCCGAAAACGTCTATCTGCGCGACCAGCTTGACATCGAGTACAGGCCCGACGAAATCATCGGCCAGTCGGGGGCCATCCGCAACGTGTTGCGTCAACTTCAGCAGGTTGCCAATACGGGTTCCACCGTCCTTCTGCTGGGAGAAACCGGTACCGGCAAGGAACTCATGGCCCGCGCCATCCATAACCTGAGCGGGCGCAGGGATCGTGCCATGATCAAGGTAAACTGCGCGGCACTGCCGGCCACTCTGATTGAGGCGGAGCTGTTCGGCCATGAAAAGGGTGCCTATACCGGAGCCGCGGCACGGCATACCGGGCGGTTTGAAGCCGCGGACGGCTCGACCATCTTTCTTGATGAGATCGGCGAACTTCCCCTTGATCTCCAGTCAAAGCTGCTCAGGGTACTTCAGGAGGGGCAGTTCGAAAGGCTTGGCAGCACCACGCCCATTCAGGTGGATACCCGCGTCATTGCCGCCACCAACCGCGACCTGGCCAGGGAGGTCAAGGAGGGGAGATTCCGGGAAGACCTCTACTATCGCTTGAACGTCTTTCCCATTTACGTACCGCCGCTGCGGGAGCGCAAGGAGGATATTCCCCTGCTTGTCCGGGCCATGGTAAAGGAATTTGCCGTCGCCTTCGGCAAATCGATAGAACGGGTGCCGAAGAATAACATGGATGCCCTGGTGCGCTACTCCTGGCCGGGCAATATCAGGGAACTGCGCAACGTGGTCGAAAGGGCCATGATCCTCAGCAACGGTGCCACTCTGGAAATGGACGTGCCTGACAGCACCGCAACCCCTGCAACCAGGGCGACAGTGCTTGCGGAGGTAGAACAGCTCCACATCCTTTCCATCATGGAAAAAACAGGCTGGCGTATCCGAGGCAGGAACGGAGCCGCGGAGCTTCTGGGACTTAAACCGACCACCCTGGAATCGAAAATGAAGAAGCTGGGCATCAATCGCGGCACCCCCTCCCCCGAAATACCGTAGATCCCACGAAATATCGTATCTTAACCTCTTTCATCGATTATCCTCCATCTCTCGCATACTTATACCAATCTCTCCAGGCTTTACCCCTTCCAGCAGCCAAAGCATCATCCGATATTTCGTAGATCCACATCAACCCAGAAACATAAATACAATCTCATTTTGTCATATAATTGTATATATATCAGTCACTTGAAACAGATAGAGTTTTAATTAAGCTGCTTGGAACAAAGAGTGCAAAACAATGTTTTCAAATGGTGAGAATCGATAACTTGTCAAACAGGAGAGCCAAACATGAATCAAGTGGCCGTCAAAGAGGAAAGCGAGTTTATAAAGCGGATCAGAAATCCTGGCCTCTTTTCCAGGATCATGGATGCAGTAGATACTATCCCGTTTTTCAAGGACGGCATGTACCTGGGATTTTCCGGATTTGCCGAGGGACACCCGAAGACGGTACCGGGCCTGCTGGCAGATCATGTTGAAAAACATGGCCTTGCCGGCAAGATGAAATTCAACGTCTTCACGGGCGCTTCCATCGGAACCGATGTGGACGACCGCTGGGCCAAACTTGGGATGCTCGGCAGACGTTGGCCCCACCAGCAGGGAAACGCAATCCGCAAGGCCATCAATGCCGGCGAAATTGATTACGGCGACCGCTATCTTTCCATGTACGCCCAGGACTTCGGCTATGGCTACTACACGCTGGACAATAACGGCAAGATCGATATCGGCATCATCGAGGCGAGTTGCATTACCGAAGACGGCAGTATCGTTCCCACCCTCGCCGTCGGCATCATTGCCGAGATTCTCGAGCGGGCGGACAAGATAATCATCGAGATCAACAGCAAGATCCCCTCCCTGGAAGGACTCCATGACTGCGTCGGCGTGGCCCTCCCCCCCAACAAGAAGGTCTACAATATCCTGAGCGTGAAGGACCGGATCGGCACCACCAGCATTTCCTGCAATCCGGACAAGATCATTGCCATCGTCGACTCCTACAAGGACCCGGTGGGCCGCCCCCTGGGGGCGCCGGACGGCAATTCGGTGCTGATAGCCAACCACATCATCGACTTCCTCCAGTTCGAGGTAAAAAATGGCCGTCTGCCGAAAAATCTGCTGCCGCTCCAGTCCGGCGTTGGCTCCATCGCCAACGCCGTCATTGGCGGGCTCCTCACCAGCCCCTTCGAAAACCTCAATGTCTGGACAGAGGTCTTTCAGGATAACCTGCTGGATATGTTCGACTCGGGCAAACTGGACTACGTGACCACCGCCTCCTTCTCTCTCTCCGATAACGGCATCAAGCGCCTGCTGGCCAACTGGGAAAAGTATACTTCGCGCACCCTGCTGCGCCCCATCCAGATCACCAACCACGCCGAACCGGTACGGCGGCTCGGCCTGATCTCCATGAATACCCCGGTGGAGTTCGACATCTACGCCCACGTCAACTCCTCCATCGTCAACGGCTCACGGCTGCTCAACGGGGTCGGCGGTTCCGGCGATTTCATGCGCAATGCCTATCTCTCCATCATGCATACACCGTCTACCCGTCCCTCGCAGACGGACCTCCACGGCATCAGCTGTGTGGTCCCCATGGTCACCCACGTGGACCATACCGAGCATGACATGGACGTGCTGGTAACCGAACAGGGGCTTGCCGACCTGCGCGGCCTCTCGCCACGGCAAAGGGCCCAAAGGATCATTGACCACTGTGCCCATCCGCACTACAAGCCCCTCCTGCAGGAGTACTTCGACCGCTCCCTGAAGGAGTGCCTGGCCAGCAACAGTGCCCACGAGCCGCACATGCTCCACAAGGTTTTCAAGATGTACAGAAACCTGGAAGAGAAGGGAACCATGAGGGTGGAAAACTGGGATTGACCTCTGCCGGGCAATGCCGCGCACCGGCTATCCATTCATCGACGGCTGAATATCAGAGAGGAGTATTCCCATGGCAGAAAACAGGAACGATTGGGCAGCGCTTGCCAGCATGCCAAAATTCATCAAGCTCCACAGGAAAAAGAAGGCATTTCTCCTCACCTTGTGGTGCCTGAGCTCCATCATGTTCTACCTGCTTCCGGTCTGCGCCGGTTATGCGCCGGAATTCATGAAGGCGAAGCTCCTGGGCCGACTGAATGTCTGCTACTTTTTCTGTCTCTTTGAATTTGCCATGATCTGGGCCATCGCTCTCATCTATACCCACAGATCCAACACCTATTTCGACCCGCTGACGAAAGAGGTGCTGGCCGATATTACCAAGGGGGAACAGGCATGAAACCGTTACTGATTGCATTGATCCTGTGCATAACCGTTTCTCCCCTCTGCTACGCCGCGCCGGTCGGCGACACCGCCGGCAAACCGGGTAGTGCCTCGCCCACGGCCGCAGTCGCCGGGCCGGCCCAGGGGCCGTCAGCCGCAGTGTCAGCCCCCGTCGCCAAGACCCCGCCCCCCCTGGCAAATGAGGTCAAAACCAACAAGGCCATTACCCTGAGCATGTTCATGGCGATCATCCTTTTGACCGGGGCGATCGTCGTGCGGGCGGCAAAGAGCACCAGGACCACGGCTGACTACTATGCCGCCGGCGGCGGGATCTCCGGCATGCAGAACGGCTGGGCCATTGCCGGTGACTATCTGTCGGCGGCCACTTTCCTGGGAATCGCCGGCATCACTTCCGTTTTTGGCGCCGATGGGTTCATGTATGCGGTGGGACCCTTTTTCTCCTTTGTCACCATCCTGCTGGTTATCGCCGAACCGTGCCGCAATGCCGGCAAATATACCCTGGGCGATATCCTTTCGTTGCGTTCCGCCTCAAAGGTAGTCCGCGGCACGGCGGCCCTGTCGGCGGTGGTGGTTTCCACCTTCTACCTGCTGGCACAGATGGTGGGGGCCGGCAAATTGATGCAGCTGCTCCTGGGAATCCCCTACACTGTCTCCGTCATCGGTGTCGGCGCCCTCATGATCCTCTATGTTACCTTCGGCGGCATGAAGGCCACCACCTGGGTGCAGATCATCAAGGCGTTCCTCCTCGTCCTGAGCGGCATCACCATCACCGTGCTCCTGCTGTGGAAGTTCGGTTTCAACCTGTTCGCCTTCTATGACGCGGTTGCCGCCAGCCCCGCCGTCCAGGAGCACGTTCGGGGGCTTCTGAAGCATGCAACCCCCCAACCCGGTTTCGACTATGGCCAGCGCTTCCTTGAACCGGGGCTGATCCTCAAGAACCCCCTCGACCAGATATCGCTGGGCATGGCGTTCGCCCTCGGCGCTGCTGGACTTCCCCACATCATGATGCGCTTCTTTACCGTGCCCAATGCCCAGGCGGCCCGCAAGAGCGTCGTCATCTCCATGGTACTCATCGGCGCCTTCATGATCATGGTGACGATTATCGGTTTCGGCGCCGCTCTCTTCATTACGCCGCAGCAGATCACCGCCGTCGACAAGGGGGGAAACATGGCAGCTCCCATGATCGCCCAATTCGTTGGTGGCGGCGCAGGCTCCATCGGTGGGGACCTTTTCCTGGCCTTTGTTTGTGCCGTTGCCTTTTCCACCATCATCGCCGTGGTTTCCGGCCTGATCCTGGCGGTATCCGCCGCCGTTGCCCATGACTTCTATGTGAACGTCCTCAAGGACGGCAAGCCCGACCAGCGTGAGCAGATGAAAATCGCCAAGATGTCCGCCTTCGTGATCGGCGCCGTTGCCATTGTCTTTGGCATCGCCTGCGAAAAACAGAACATCGCCCACCTGGTGGTGCTCGCCTTTGCCGTGGTCGCCTCCAGCAACTTCCCGGTTATCCTCTTCGCCCTTTTCTGGAAGCGCTTCAATGCCGGGGGAATCGTGACGGGCCTCTCCGTCGGAGCCATTTTCGCCATCGGCCTCGTCCTCGTCTCCCCCACCATGACCTATCCGAAGAAAGTCGCCGCCGATGCGAAAAAGGTTGTGGACCAGCTGGAGAAGAAACAGGCATCAGGGGTGGCGCTCGCCGACAAGGAACTGACGACTCTGGAGAAGGCAAGAGCCGATTATGTGAAGAACAGGGACGGCAAATCCCTGGTTGGTCTCGATGCACCGCTCTTCCCCCTGAAAAACCCGGCCATCCTCTCGGTCCCGGTCGGCTTCCTGGCCGCCATCGCCGGCACTTTGCTCTTCGGCAGCCGCCGCGAGGAGGAGAAGTTCGACGAACTGTACATCCGGCAGAACACCGGTTACGGCATGGCCGATGCCAGTGACCATTGATCAACGTCCATGACGGCTTCCGCTGTTTATCGGAAGCCAATCCAAAGAAGAAGGAGAGTTCACATGTTAACAAAGGCATTCATCCCCTACCGCGGCTACTACAGCACCCCCTTCGCCAAGTGGCAGGGAAGCCTGGCCAACGAGCATTCAATCGTCCTGGGCGCTGCCACCAGCAAGAGGTTTTTCGAGAGCAAGGGGTGGGACCCGAAGACCATCGAATATGTCCTCGTCGGCAGTACCGTCTATCAGCAGCAGTGGTTCTACAGCGGCCCCTGGGCCGCGGCCATGATGGGGGCCGAGGGCTCGCCCGGCGTGCTCATCACCCAGGCCTGCTCCACCTCTGCTTTTTCCCTCTATCAGGCGGCCATGGGGATCGAAACCGGCATGTTCGGCAACAGCTGGTGCCTCTTGGCCGACCGCTGCTCCAACGGCCCCCATGCCGTCTGGCCCAACCCCGCGGGTCCGGGCGGCAAACCCATAGCCGAGGACTGGTTCATGGACAACGTCAACAAGGACCCCTGGGCAGGTGAGGCGATGATCCGGACCGCCGAAAACGTGGCCAGGGAATTCGGCATCACCCGCGAGGAGTGCGACGCCCTTACCCTGAGGCGCTACGAGCAGTATCAGGACGCCCTGGCCAACGACCGGGAGTTCCAGAAACGCTACATGTTCCCTGCCGAAGTGCAGGTATCCAAAAAGAAGACCATCACCCTGGAAGCCGACGAAGGGGTCATGGCCACCACCAAGGAAGGGCTGGCCGGCCTCAGGCCGGTACTCCCCGAGGGTGTCCTCACCTTCGGCGCCCAAACCTTCCCGGCCGACGGCAACTGCGGCGTCAGCGTCACCACCCGCGAGCGGGCAAGGGAGCTGAGTGCCAACCCGAGCATGGAGATTCAGCTCGTCTCCTTCGGCTACGCCCGCACAAAGAAGGCATTCATGGCCGCCGCCGTGGCCCCCTCGGCCCAGATGGCCCTGGACAAGGCGGGCATCAAGGTGGCCGATCTGAAGGCGGTCAAGACCCACAACCCCTTCGCCGCCAACGACCTGGCCATGGCAAAGGAACTCGGGCTGGATGTGAACACCATGAACAATTACGGATCATCACTGATCTACGGACATCCCCAGGCCCCCACCGGCGCCCGGCTGATCATGGAGGGAATCGAGGAAGTGGCCATCAAGGGTGGAGGCTACCTCCTCTTCTCCGGCTGCGCCGCCGGGGACACCGCCGCCTCAATCGTGTTGAAGGTGAGTTGAAAACAAGAATCCCCAAAAAACGGAGCGAAATCATGTCCTACCAATACATCACCCTGAAAAAAGAAGAGCGGGTCCTGACCATCAGCCTCAATCGCCCCCCCACCAATCCATTAAACGGCGAATTCGGCATGGAGCTTTTCAAGGCGTTCAGCGACGCCGAGCAGATGGACGACGTCACCGTCGTGGTCATCACCAGCGCCCTGGAAAAGGCGTTCATCGCCGGTGCCGACATCAAGGAGATGGCGGCCCAGGGGCCGGCCGAGGCCGAGAACTTCTCCAGGCTGCTGCAAGGGGCCAACAACATCCTTAGCCGGATGAAGAAAGTGGTCATCGCCGCCATCAATGGCCATGCTCTGGGTGGAGGCTGCGAGCTGGCCCTTGCCTGCGACTACCGGCTGATGACCTCCGGCAAGGCCCTGATCGGGCTCCCCGAGGCCGGTCTCGGCATCATTCCCGGCGCCGGCGGAACCCAGCGACTGCCACGGCTGATCGGCCTTTCCAAGGCCCTCGACATCCTTCTGCGCGGCAGGACCATGGGTCCCCAGGAGGCCCTGGCAATCGGGCTGGTCGACCGGCTGATCGAGCCGGAAAATTTCATGGCCGAAGTCATGAAGTTTGCCAATGAACTGGCCGCCGGAGCGGGCAAGGCACTTGGCTACATCAAGGCAGCCGTCTACGAGGGGATCGACCTGCCCATGGAGCAGGCCCTGGCCGTGGAGCGCAAATATTCGGCGGAAAACCACCGGACCCACGATGCAAAGGAAGGGCTCACCGCCTTTATCGAAAAGAGAAAGCCGAATTTCCTGAACAAATAAGATATAACCACCAAAGGAGAAGAAACATGAAACTCGACGATATCAAGACAGTAGGAATGGCCGGGGCAGGCAGCATGGGTGCCGGCATTGCGCAGGTGGCCGCCATGGCCGGCTTTCGGGTCAAAGTGGTGGACGTAAGCGATGAGATCTGGGGTCGGGCCAAGAAAACCATCACCAAGAGCCTGGAGCGGATCGTCAAGAAGGGGACCATCACCGAACAGGAGATGGAAGAGACCCTGTCAAGGATCAGCTTCTCCACCGACGTTGCCACCCTGGCCGACGTCCCCTTCATCTTCGAGGCAGTCTTCGAGGACATCAACGTCAAGAAAGAGCTCTTCGCCAAGCTGGATGCGGTCTGCGGCGCAGACACGGTCTACGCCACCAACACCTCCTCTATCGCCATCACCGAAATGGCAGCCCTGGTGAATCGCCCGGCCAACTTCGTCGGCATGCACTTCTTCAACCCGGTGCCGATGATGAAGCTGGTGGAGGTCATTCCGGCCCTGCAGACCGCGGTCGAGACCAAAGACCTGGCCCTGGCCATGGCCAAGAAGATCGGCAAGACCGCCATCACCTGCAAGGACACCCCCGGCTTCGTCGTGAACCGGTTGTTCGTTCCCTACATCATCGACGCCGTCCGCTTGCTCGAAGAAGGCGTGGCCTCGGCCGAGGATATCGACACCGCCATGAAGCTCGGCTGCAACATGCCCATGGGACCCCTGGAGTTCCAGGATTTCGCCGGCGTCGACATCGGCTACTACGTCAGCAACATCTTCTACGACTACATGAAACAAGAGCGCTTTGCTCCTCCCGGCCTGCTGAGGAACATGATCAAGGCCGGCTATGTGGGACGCAAGGCAGGCAAGGGATTCTACGACTACTCGGAAGAGAAATGAATTTTCTCCCTCCCCCCTTCCCCCCTCCCATCAAGGGAGGGGGGCAAAAACTGGCAACAAGGAGATTTCAATGAATGGCAACCTTCTGAATGGTGGTGAATTTTTGTTGGCCGACACCGCCGGCATGGAAATATTTTCGCCTGAAGAATTTACTACCGAGCAGAAGCAGATTGCGGAAACCACCGAAGAATTCATGAAGAAAGATGTCTTCCCGAATATTGAACGGATCGAGGACAGGGATTTCGGGTTCGTCGTTGAAAAGCTGCGCCAGTGCGCTGACCTTGGCCTTTTTCTCGCCGAGGTCCCCGAGGAGTACGGCGGTCTGGAGCTGGAAAAGACCACCAACATGCTCATGATCGAGAAGGTTGCGCCGGCTGCGTCATTCTGTATGGCATTCAGCGGCCATACCGGCATAGGCATCCTGCCGATGGTCTACTACGGGACCCCTGACCAGAAGGAACGGTACCTGGGAAAACTCTCATCGGGAGAGTGGATCGGTGCCTACGCCCTGACCGAACCGGACTGCGGCAGCGATCCCTTGAGCTCACGCACCACGGCTGTCCTGAGTGAAGACGGCACACATTACGTTCTCAACGGAACCAAGCAGTTCATCACCAACTCGGCCTTCGCGGATCTGTTCACCGTGTTCGCCAAGATCGACGGCAAGCACTTTTCCGCATTCCTCGTTGAAAAGGGATTTGAAGGGTTTTCCGTTGGTGCCGAGGAAAAGAAGATGGGGCTCAAGGGCTCTTCCACCACCCAGCTCCTCCTGGACAATGTCAGGGTGCCGGTGGAGAACCTGCTGGGAGAACCGGGCAAGGGACACAAGATCGCCTTCAACGTACTCAACGTGGGCCGCCTTAAAGTGGCCACCCAGACCCTGGGGATGGCCAAGGGGGCCTTTGCCGAGGCGGCATCCTACGCAACGGAGCGGAAGCAGTTCGGTAAACCGATCGGCTCGTTCGGCGCCATCAAGGAGAAGCTTGCGGACATGGCGGCCGCCATCTATGCCTCCGAGACGGTGATCTACCGGGTCGCTGGGCTCCTGGACAATCGGCTGGCAACGCTGGATCATTCCGGCGATGACTATTACGAGCGCTATCAGAAGGCAATTGAAGAGTACGCCGCCGAGTGCGCCATTGCCAAGGTCTTCTGCACCGAGCAGCTTGACATGATCGTTGACGAAGCCGTGCAGATCCATGGGGGTTATGGCTACATCAGCGAATATGCAGTGGAGCGATACTACCGGGATTCGCGGATCCAGCGGATCTTCGAGGGAACCAACGAGATCAACCGCATTCTTATCCCGACCATGCTCTTTCGCAAGGCCGACGGCAACGGCAGCCCTCTGTGGGAGCTGGTCAGGAAGGCCGGGGATGGGGCTGCAGCTGAAACAGCCTATGCCGGTGAATTTGCCCAGGCAGCCGCAACAATAGCCAGCCTCAAGCAGCTCTTTCTGACCGTGCTTGGTGCTGCCGTACCGGCCAGGGACCATCAGGAGGTGATGCTGGCCATTGCGGATATGATCATCACCATCTTTGCCCTGGAGAGTGCCGTGCTCAGGGCGGACAAAACGTTTGCGGCAGCCGGCGTGTCAAAGCAGAATCAGCTCAAGGCCATGGTGAAGGTGCTCGCCTTTGAATTGTCGAACCGCTTCCAGTCCGCCGCAACCCGCTGCTGCGCCTACGCCTTGTCAGGAAGTGCCCTGGCCGAGATGCGGAAGAACGTCGCCACCCTCTCCGCCTGTCCGGTAGAAGGTCTGCTGGAAGCAAAGCACCTGCTGGCCGAAGCTGCGAAGGATGCCGGCAAGTATTCTCTCTAAGGTCGATTCATTGCACCGCGGTAGAGGCTTCGTCCTTCTCTGCTGGTAAGGTTGTAGGCACAGAACGGCACCAACCTGCCGTCGGTGGATATGACTGAAATGCAGCAGCCCCTCAGCCGCTCCAGGTCCAGGTTTTCGGCATCCTGGAAGGCCATGGCGGATATGGTGAAGCTCCTGGTGGCAACCTCCAGGAGAAACACCTCCAGGTCAAGAGCCCCTTCGACCCGGACCGCGTCCGCGCTGCTCCCGCTCCAGCAGGCGGTTTGTTCCGATAGTGATGAACGGCTGGGAAACGACGCCGCTGATGGCAGTTTCCAGCGACGTGACACGGTATCCACGGTCTTTCTGATTCCACCGCTGCCCCACTCCGACGAACAGCAGCTATCGCCGCCCGTCGCCCCCAGCGAGCGCAGTCCGCCGTCGGCCGAGTAAATGTACGTGGCGTGAAAGGAACAGTGGGCATGTTCACCACCGGGAGGAGAAAAGTCCGCCAGCTTGAGCAGCCCCCCCGTCTGTCCTTCGAGACACCTCATCAGTTCAGGAAGGGTAAAACGGTCCCCGTCGCCGCTTAGCTCCGGAAAGCGGCCGAAATAGCTGACCGGCTGGAAATGGATGCCCCGCACGATCGGGGCGAGATGCAGGGCCTGCCGTACTATGGCTCCGATGGCGTCGGTGTTTACTCCTCGCACGAGGGTCGGGACCAGGACGACACCGAGACCTGCCTCTCCGGCATTCCTGACGGCCTGGAGTTTCTGCTCCAGAAGCGCTCTCCCCCTCAGGGTGCGGTAGATCACATCATCGACCCCGTCGAACTGGAGGAACACCGACGAAAGGCCTGCCGCCTGCAGCCGCTGTGCGTAGTTCTTGTCAGTGGCGAGGCGGATACCGTTCGTATTGAGCTGGATGAAGGAATAACCGATCCGTCGCGCCGCTGCGACGATTTCCGGGAGGTCGTCCCGAAGGGTGGGTTCGCCCCCTGACAATTGGAGATTGCACGGGCCTGCTGCCCCCATGGCCCGTTCCAGCAGCCACGAGATCTTCTCCAGCGACGGATCCTCCGTTTCCCCCTGGCCGGAGTCGGCAAAACAGACAGCGCATTGCAGGTTGCACCGATCCGTCACTTCGAGCAGAACCGAGCAGGGAAGCTGTTCATGGGCGCTACAGAGGCCACAGTCGAATGGGCAGCCCTTGTCAACGGTTCCATAACAGATGTCCGGATGGACAGGTGGCTTCGGCCTCCGCCATTGGGCCATTGACGGTTCTCCGCGCCAGATGAGGGTCCTGAAGTGACCATGTTCTTCACACGTTTTGTCCTGAAAGACCTCGTCTCCCTGTAACAGTCGTGTCGCTGTGATTCGCTTGAGGCAGACAGGGCAGAGGCTTTCGGTTACATCCGGCTTCGCATTTTTCATGACATCATCCATTACTGAAACGTGGGCCCCGGCTTCCGGGCAACCAAAAGAAAATAGCTGATTCCTGAACGGTCGGCCTTTTTTTCTTTATGTCCCTGACCGCACCCCCATGAGTCCGGCAGACACTCGCCGGCAAAGATCATACGGACCGCGAACTCCCTAAGCAGCCGGTCGTGTGCTTCCCACAGGAGAAGGGTAAAACCGCGCCCTGACAACGAGTCAAGGAGCTCCTCCCGCGAGAGAAGCCCATCCGTTCCCTGACTACCTTTACTGAAAACGTCGCTTAGCACCAGATAACCCCCATCCTTCAAGACCCGTGCAAACTCATCGAGAGCCGCCGACGTGTCATCGAGGATGGAGAGGACGCATTCACAAAAGAGGGCATCGAAGGTGTCGTTCCTGAAGGGGGTCTTTTCCGCATGGCCCTGGATGAGTCGAGCCGTTTCGAGTCGGGTGGCAGCTTCGCTGAGGAGCATTTCCGATTGATCGAGTCCCACCAGGCTGTAGAGGCCGGACCGTTCCAGGTGCTGCAGGGTTCCCCCTGAACCGCAACCGATATCGGCGACAAGGGAACCGGCAGGGAGGCTGCAGATTTCCAGCGCCCTCTCAGTGAGAACAGGGCCTCCCGGCCGTATGCACGGCCCCACGATGCGGCCGATCTCCGACCAATTGAAAGTAGTATCGTTCATCATGTCACCGGGAAGGCTACTTGTCTTCCAGAGCCTGCTCCGCCTCGGCCACCTTTCCTGTCGCCAGTTCCTCCTCCACGAGTATGAAACCGCAGTGGGAGCACGCCGGAAGATTGATGGGAAATATGGACTGCATATACTGAAGCCTGACTGTTTGTACTTCCAGGGTAGACTGGCACTGATTGCAGAGCCAGTCGCTGTCACTGCCGGACTTCACCCACTCATTCGTGTTCCCGCCCGACTTCATCACCATCCTGTGGGAATAGGCGGTATGCACCTGATAGTCCTCATCAACCCGGCAATATTCCACCCAGTAGGTGACCGCCTTGGGCCGATAGCAGGCGAGAGAACGGCCGGTGGAAGGGTTGATCAGCTTCTTTCCGGTGGTCTCGGCATGATGGATTACGTTCTGCACGTCTTCCCTCCGGATCAGACGATCCTCCAAAAGACGCTCAACGTCCTCGGCGATACGCAAACGTATCTGCTCATATGCATTCATCTGTGCCTCAATCCTGCGGGGATCTGTCAGGGCTGTCCCTTTTACCACTTCACCACCCGCACCTTCCCCCCGAAGTTCTCTTCATCCGGCAAAGCGATATCTTCATGTTCACAACTCTCGATGCCTTCCAGTTCTTCAAGCATGGCTACGTCGCCGCGCAGCAGATGTACATCCACCTCTTCCCCCGCCGCCACCACCGAAGGCTCTTGTGGAAGCATTGCAACGGCATTGGCCCTGAGCATGGTACGCAGCCTGCAAGCCTTGTGGTCACCGGTAGTGGTGGCAATGTAGCGGCCATTCTCCATTTCTATCCGGACCGACAGGCAATGGACAGTGCCCGGCTTCTTGTGGGTCTCCTCCCGAAGCGTCGCCTTGAAGTACGGCCGGATCACCCGGCGGTGCCCCATCATCCTGAGCAGAGCCGGCCTGACGAATTCCTCGAACGTGATCATGGTCGACACCGGGTTTCCGGGGAGGGAAAAGACCGGCGTCCCACCTTTCATGCCAAAGGCTTTCGGGCCACCCGGCTTTATATCAACTTTCCACAACAGCTGTCGAACCCCCAGTTCGGCCAGCACGCCCCGCACAAAGTCCCGATCTCCGGCCGAAACACCGGCGGTAGTGATCAACGCGTCTGCTTTCAGTCCCGCCAGCATCTGTTCCCTGAGGTTCTCCCTGTTGTCGCGGGCGATGCACAGGATGACCGGCTCGGCACCAATCTCCCTGAGAGCGGCAGCCAGGTACTGGGCATTGCTGTTGATGATCCGCCCGGCAGCCGGCGGCTCGCCCAATTCGACAAGTTCGTCGCCGGTGGAGAGAACCGCCACCCGCGCCTTCTGGTAGACCGGCACCACCGCCTTGCCGAAGGAGGCGAGCACGCTTATCTCCTGGGACTGAATGACCGTGCCCGCTGTCAGCACTATATCGCCTGTTGCCACATCTTCGCCTTGGAAGCGGATATGCTGCCGGCAGCGGACCGGCGCCATGATTGTCACGTGGCCATCGGCCTCTGTCGTCTCTTCAACCGGCACCACTGCATCACAGTTATGGGGGATGGGCGCGCCGGTCATGATACGGACGGCGCATCCCCCCAGAACCGGAGTCGACACGTTGCCTCCTGCCGGAATAAAGCCGGTGATCCGCAGGGTAGCACCTTGCACCGTACAGTCGGCACTGCGCAGGGCAAACCCATCCCTGGCCGAATTGTCGTAGTGCGGCATATCCCAGGTTGCTGCCACATCCTTGGCCAGGACCCTGCCCAGGGCAGAGTGCAGATCGACTCGCTCAACCCCAAGCGGCGTTACCTTGCCAAGAATTATCTGGAGAGCTTCCACTAAACTTGGCATTTGTCCATCCTCCGAATCTATGCCACAACCATGGCAGGTGCGTACCGGACCATCCCCCCCGGCATATCCGGGGGGGCTTAGGGTACTGAATTGGACTCTTACTTCGATGCACTATCACTTTTGTGACATTCGGGCAACAATGTCCGCTACGGTCTGAAGTCCATGTTTCTTGACCAGTGATTCCAAGCCGATCTCCATCTCGGTCACCTCTGTTCTTATGTCCTTCTCTTCCACTTCCTCTTCCCGTTCTTCGTAGATGAGGGCATCGACCAGGCACCACTTGACACAAATGGGCTCGTCTTCGCCATCGCACATGTCGCACTTAAGAGGAAGACCTGAGTCAGGCTCTTTGAACAGGTCCCTGGCGGGGCAGGAAGCCCGGCAGGAGTCGCACTCGCTGTATTCCTTGCCGTCCATTATATACTTGTTTCTGCCCATGCATTCGGACTCGGTATACTCACCAGCGAATACCGGAAGCCAGATGTCCTCGAGTCGGTTCGTAACAATCTGAATACGAGACCGTGCCGGGTTATTGCTGCTGTAGGGCGGAACAGCGTGGAAAGCGGAACACATTATCTCACATGTCCGGCAACCATTGCACTTGTCAGCATTAACCGTGATTGTCCTGATCTTTTTCTTAATTTTGGCCATTGTTTAATATCCCCCTCTTTTCCAAGTCATCGGCAACATAGCCCAGATCCAGTTCTTCCAGTTTTTCTCTCGTGGGAATACCGTCGTGATTCCATCCCTTGAATTTGTAATAGGTGGACAGGAGTTGTTCTTCGATTTCGGGAAACCTTCTTTTCCAATGATCCTTAGGCGGTTTTTCATCGGCCCGTCGTATGCCTTTTCTGTTATTGTATGCCCTGTGTAAATTACGGCTTCTGTTGACAATTTTCTTCAGACCAGCTTCATCCAGATCCATTCCGGTCGCTGCCGAGATCAATTGCGGATAGTTGTGAATATGATAGGGAGGTTTGAAGCAAAACGATGACATACCGCAGCACATGCCGCAGGCATCATCAATGTTGTGCATCATCTCCATCCAATCCACAATTTCAGAGGCTATGTCAGGGGTCGGATAATACGGGATCGCTTTTTCTCCTCGTGGTTCCCAGTCCAGCAGATATTGCTTGAACTTTTCATCGGGAAGCTGGGGCCAATCCCTGACAAACTCCTCCCGCTGCTCCATCGTGGGAAATGCCGACTGGGGCCATTGACCTTCCATCTGCGTAATACTTATCTTCTCGTTCGTGGAATACATGAGGAAATAGAGTGGGTCCAGCGTACCCAGCTTGATGGGGAGCTGCTCATGTTTCTTGATGGTGTTGTGATCGAATTCTTCCGCGCCATTGCCGATCTTACGGGCCGCAAAATAGACGCCGTCAGCCAGCACATCGCCGATACCTTCCCGCCGCACAACCCTGTCGAGCAACCAGAAGAATCGACCCGCCTTATCGGACGGACATCCCGCGAAGTCTTTGTCGGTAAGAATGCCGGCTTCATAGAGTTCGACAGCGAAGGCCAGGATTTGCGGGGTTGAGAAGGAATCGACCCCGTACTCCGTAGCCCGTTGCAGGATTTCCCAGGAAAAATCCAGGTCATCGACATACGCCGCCATGGCATAGGTAAGTTTCCCGAAGCATTTCGCCATGTACCGTGGAGTATCCTTGTGGGAAATCAATCCGCCGCAATGCTGCGGACAGTTAAAGCAGCTTATCAGCCGCTTTACCGCACCATGTTGCGACTTTGTCCAGGAGGCATCGATTTCATCGGTCCAGAAATCCCTTCTCCGGGTGCGGGCATTGCCCCACGCGAAATTTTCGGTGTGCCACTTCTCATCGGTATGCTTCATCTCCTGGGGAGAGCCGATCCCGGACATAATGGTCATAACATCCTTGATGGGGTTGGTGTTCCGGAAGTTTATATAGTTGGTCACATCGTTCAGATGCTTCATAAACTCTTCCGGTCGAGCAAGGAAAACATCGCCTGTGCCACGAATAGCTACCGCCTTTATCTTTTTGTCCCCCATTACGGCGCCGCCCCCGAGTCTGCTGGCGCTCGATCTTGACTGTTCGATGGAAGCCGTGAAAACCCGGTTCTCACCGGCCAGCCCGATGGCAGCTATCTGGGCTTTCGGCTGATTCAGTTCTTTTCGAATGAGTTCCTGGGTTTCAACAGCGCCTTTTCCCTGCAAATGCGTGGCATCACGTATCTCCACCTTGCCATTGTTAACCCACAGATAGACCCAGTCAGGGGACTTGTTCTTGAAGATTATCTTGTCATAACCGGCATACTTCATTTCCGCCGCGAAAAATCCCCCCATCATGGGATAGGCCAACGTGCCCGACTGGGGAGAAACAAAGGAGATGACGGTACGATTGGCACTGAACACCGGCGTACCGTTTAATAACCCGGTACTGAATATGAGCAGATTCTCGGGATCAAAGGCCTTGACCTCTGGGGGAACCCTGTCCCAGTGTTCCTTGACGCTGGTCCCCAGCCCCCCAAGATGAAGCTCCATCAACTTGGGATCGGTTGCTACCCGTTCAATGTTTCCCGTCGCCAAGTCCACTTCTAAATAATATCCTGCCTCTGCGTATCTCATGTTTACCCCTCTCTCCCCTCTCTCATTTAGTCTGCTATCCTGAGGCACGTCTGCAGTGAATGCTGGCAAAAGCCTCCGCACACCTCCTTGACGCTGCGGCCCCGGTTCCCAAGAAGCTCCATCTGCTTGGGGTCGGTTGCTACCCGTTCAATGTTTCCCGTCGCCACGTTAATTTCCAAATAACATCCAGCCTCTTCGCGTCTCATGGTTATCCCCTCCCTATACGTGTTTAGTTAATCTGATACCCCCCCTGCATTAATCTGGCGAATACGTTCGTCTGGTCCTCCCTTCGCCCCTCGGCTAATCAATCACCGGAAAACAAAAAGGGCTCTCTCTGGATAGAAAGGCCCCTTGACGTCCCGGACATGACTCCGGGCCGTTGGGTCCCCTTTGCATAAGGAAGGCAGCGCCGTTTCCAGCGGTACCCATAGGCCGGACCGCCATGAGGGATTTCCCTGTTAGGCGCCGCGGCTCGGAGACTGTTGTCTATTTGTAGTAAATAAGTACTACATTACCATTTTTTGTCAAGAAAAAAATCCCTGGAGGATGAAGGATCTGGTCGCGTAGTACAACGATAGTCCTGCCGTTACAGCAGATGCCGCACGGCTCGCCCCAATCCTTCCAAGGTCAGGGGGAACATGGGGAAGAGCCCTCCCACCGCTGGAACGGTCTCGTAGTGGGTCCAGGTATTCTCCGGCAGGGGGTTCATCCAGGCCCGCTGGGGAAAGGCCTCGGCGGTCTGCCGGAGCCATTCGATCCCCTTGGTCGTGTTCCCATGAAAATGCTCCAGCGAGCCGGAGTGGTAAAACAGTTCATAGGGCGCCATGGCGGCATCGCCAACCACGATGAGACGGTAGTTCTTGCCGTACTCGCGGAGGACATCGGCCGTGGGAACGAACTCGTCGGTTTCCAGGTCGGCATAGAGCTTTTCGTACACGCAGTTGTGAAAATAGAAGGCGCGGAAATCCTTGAAGTGGTTGAGCTTGTTGGCCGCGGAAAAGAGACGTTCGGAGAGGGCGCGGAAAGGCTCCATGGAGCCACCCGAATCCATCACCAGCAGAAGCCGGACATTGTTCTCCCGCTCCCGGGCAAAGACCAGGTCGATCTCCCCGGCGTTCCTGCAGGTCTTGTCGATGGTGCCCCCCAGATCCAGAGCCTCTTCGGCTCCGGAATCCTTCAGATCCCGCAGGCGCTTCAGGGCCACGCTGATCTGGCGCACATCGAGCGTCAGGTCGCTGCGCAGGTTGCGGTACCGGCGGGCAAATGCCTGCAATGCGGCACTACCGCTGCCTCGCTCCGAAGCGAAGGAGATGCCGGACGGATGGCTGCCATTGAAACCGAACGGACTCGTTCCCCCTGTGCCGATCCACTTCCGGCCTCCGTGATGGGCTTCATCCTGTTCCTTGAGCCTTTTCTCCAGCTCACGCAGCAGCTCATCCAGACTGAGCGACTTCATCTTTTCTATCTCTTCGGCGGAGAGCCGAAGCGGCGCCAGCTGACCCTGGAGCCACTCCAGAATCTTATCCTTGGTCGCCAGGTCCTCGGGCAATGGTGCATCCTTGAAACAATAGGCAAAGGCCTGGTCAAAGGCATCATAGTGGGCGACGTCCTTCACGAGCAGGCTGCGGGAAAGGTAATAGAAGTCATCGAGGCTCTGGTTGTGGAGCCCCTTGGAAAGACCCTCCAGCAGGGTAAGCCACTCGGTGAGACTGACCGGTACCTTGAGAGCCCGCAGAGAGTGATAGAGGGCCAGGAACATCAGCGAAAGAACCTGTGGCCGGCCGTTCGTACGTCCGCAGGACGGTTGGCGTGACGGGTCAAGGTATCCACATCCTCCTCCATCTTGACGAGGGCGCCCAGGAACGGGACGGATTTGAACGGAGGGGTCTCCTCCTCCGGAAGTCGCGCACCACTGGCCAGAAGCGCACGGATCCAGTCAAGCAGCTCGGAGGTCGAGGGGCGCTTGCGCAGGCCCGGCACTTCGCGCAGGCCGTAGAAAATAGTGCAGGCGCTCTGCAGAAGGTCTCCGGAAAGCCCGGGGAAGTGGACATCGATGATGGCGCGCATCTGCGCCTCATCGGGGAAATCGATATAGTGAAACACGCAGCGCCGCAGGAAGGCGTCGGGCAGTTCCTTCTCCGAGTTTGACGTGACAATCACTACCGGGCGATGGTTGGCCTTTACCCACTCGTCGGTCTCCAGCACGTGAAAGCGCATCTCGTCCAGCTCGAAGAGGAGATCGTTGGGGAACTCGATATCCCCCTTGTCCACCTCGTCGATGAGGAGCACCACCCGCTCCGGACTGGCGAAGGCGCGCCCCAGGGGGCCGTGCTTGATGTAGTGGCGGATGTCCCGCACGTCCCCGTCGCCGAATCGGGCATCGTTCAGGCGCTGTACCGTGTCGTAAGTGTAGAGTCCGTCGCGGGCCTTGGTGGTGGACTTCACGTTCCAGAGGATGATCTCCATCCCCAGGGCCTTGGCGATATGGTGGGCGAGGAGCGTCTTACCCGTGCCCGGCTCCCCCTTGAGCAGGAGCGGCCGCTCCAGGGCAATGGCCACGTTGACCACGTCCTGGAGTGCCCGGGAGGCCACGTACCCCTCGGTGCCGCGAAACTGGTGGAACGGCAGATTGTTCATGGTTCGTCTCTCCTCGAATTGAATAGTCAGTGACGATTACGCAGCCTTTCTGATGTTGCAGAGCAGCCCCTTCCACTGGGGATACCCCATGATCGGCTCCCGGCACTGGGCATCGGTCAGACGGTTACAGTTCGCCTCCCCCTCCCAGCCGTGGGGGACCAGCACCACCCCCTCCATGGTCCGCTCGTTCACGTCCGCCTTCATCTTCACCCAGCCGCGGTCCGTCTCCACAATGACGTCATCCTTATGGGCGATGCCGAAGGCCTCTGCGGTCCGCGGACCGATTTCGGCCCGGGGGAATGGCTCGAATTTCTTGAGCGATTCAATATTGTGGAGCTGCGTTCCGTTGTAGTAGAGGGTCCGCGTCCCGGTGGACAGGACCAGGGGATACCTGCTGCCGAGCTCTTCCCAGCGCGGTCCCTGGGGGCTCTTGAACGGCTCCAGGTACGTGGGAAGCGGATCGAACCCGGCATCCTCGAAGGCGTGGCTGTAGATTTCGATCTTTCCAGACGGGGTGGGGAAAGGACGCCCCTGGAGCCCATAGGTTTTCTCGCCAAACAGAGCACCACCCTTGCTCGCCAGCAGCGTCTCGAAATCGAGCCCGCTCGGTTCCACCTCGTGGGCGATCAGCTCTTCATCGGACTTCCAGGGGAAGAGCTCGCCAAAGCCGCACGCCTCGGCAAGGCCGGCATAGAAGTCAAGGGTCGTCTTGCTTTCCGCCAAAGGTTCAACGGCCGGCTCCCGCAGCATGAGATAGGGGAGGTTGTGGCAGACGTTGTAGTTGTAGCCGAGCCCCCAACCTTCCAGATGGTGGGCGGAAGGGAGCACGTAATGGGCATGCTGGGCCGTCTCGGTCAGGAACTGATCGTATACCACCAGCAGGTCGAGCCGGTCGAAGGCCTCCTGCAGGGCGTTGGAGTCCGGCATGGTCACCAGGGGATTGCCGCCGGCAACGATGAAGGCCTTGATCTTGCCGGGAATGCTCTCGGGGACCATGTTCATGACGCCGTAGGGGCTCGTCCTCCCCCAGAACTGATGGAAGAGCGGGTACTCGTCCGCACCGAGGGGGGTGCCGGGAATGGGGAGGGTGATGTCCGTCAGTCTCAGGCGCGGGCCGGAGACCCAGCCGCCGGGTACATTGATGTTGCCGGAGATTGCCTGCAGAATGGCGAAGGCGCGGTCCGTCTGGCTCCCGTTGGCGCACTGGTCCTGGGTGCAGGTGCCATGGTAGATGGCGGCCCCTTTGGTGCCGGCAAAGAGCCGGGCAAGGGCCCTGATGTCGTCGGCTTTCACCGAGGTGATCGCCTCTGCCCACTCGGGAGTGTACTGCTGCACATGGGGAACCAGCTTGTCGAAGCCGTAGGTCCATTTCTCCACGAACTCGGCGTCATAGAGCTTCTCGTTGATCATGACGTTGATCATCGCCAGGGCCATGGCGCCGTCCGTTCCCGGCCTGATGGCCAGGTACATTTCCGCCTTGTCGGCAATGGCAATCCGCCGGGGGTCGATGACCACCACCTTGGAGCCCTTTTTCAGGTTCTCGGCGATGGCCATGGCCAGCGGGAAGTCCGACGCGGCCGGGTTGTGCCCCCAGAGGATGTAGAGGGGGGAATCCAGCTCCTCCACCACGTATTTGCCGAAGGTCATCTGCCGCGTGCGGACCCGCATCCGGAAACAGATGCTTTCCACGGAGAAGAAGTTCGGGGTGCCGAAGGCCCCCTGAAAGCGGTGGGTCAGGGAGACGATCTCCAGGTTTTCTACCCCGATGGAGCCGCAGAAAAAAGCGAGCGTTTCCGGTCCGTACTGCTCCTTCAACCCGTTCAGTTTCGTGCCGATTTCCGAGAAGGCCTGCTCCCAGGAGATCTTTTCCCACTCTCCATTCACCTTCTTGAGTGGATGGGTGAGGCGCTCGGGATGATAGAGATGCTCGACTGTCGCCCGCCCCTTGGGGCAGAGTTTTCCTTTATTGAGCGGATGGGATTGCTGCCCCTGAACAGCGGTCACCCTGCCGTTTTCGACCGTCACCTCGGTGCCGCAGCTGTGGTAGCACAGGGTGCAGGCGGAATAGACTGTTTTCTTGCTGTTTTCGGACATTTGCTTTCCCTCCGTTTCATTGGTGCCTGGGAAGTTGATTTGAATTATCGTTATGTACCGCTATAAATCGAGCTGTTGTCGCCGGTCGGTAATCCGCCTTTTCACCACACCGGTCGTGAACCACTCAGCATCGCTGAAGGTAATGCTCCCCATGGTCAGTTCCCCCCCATGGAAGAGGTCGGCGAGGGGCCCGGCATGCAGGAGAGCGGCGCCGGCCTTCCAGGCGACCCGCTCCTCTGTCCCTTCCTTCACCTGGAAACAGAGGTGAAGCTGCGCCTGACCGGCGTCCCCCGTTATCTCGGCCGTGAAGTTCAGCACATCGGCAATGGGGAACAGTGCCTCGTCAAGGGCGGCCATGGTCAGGTGCGAGCCATTGCGGAGGGCAATCTCCGCCTCGATTCTCCCATTCACCCGCCCCAGACGTTTCAAGATCGTGCCGCAGGGGCAGACTCCGGGGAGCACCCTGGCCCGATCCCCCGTGCGATAGCGCACCAGGGGCATCCCCCGTCGGGTCAGGGTCGTGAAGACCACCTCACCCTCTCCCCCTTCGGCCACGGGGTGGCCGGTGAGCGGGTCGATGATTTCCGTGTAGAGGTCCGCCTCCCGCAGGTGATACCCCTCCCCCGCCGCGCACTCGACGCCTCCCCCCAGGCCGGTCTCCGTCATCCCGTAGTGGGTGAAGACCCGGCAGCCCCAGCGACGCTCCAGTTCCTGCTCGATGGCCGTCGACACGTAGTCGGTGGAAAGGAGAACGCTGGCCACCCACCCCCGGGGTATCGCCCCCGCCACGTCACCACGGGCCAGGGAAAGAATCTGGGTGGGAATCCCCACGAGACAGGGGGACCGATGCCGCAGGATCTCCGCCCTGGCGGCCGCCAGGTCACGCACGGGCCCCCAGGGTACTGGCTTCACCCCGATCCGGGTGAGGGCCCGCGCCAGCAGATCCCCCACGCTGTCGGGCCGCTCCCCCGGCAGAAAGATGATGACCGTTGCTCCAGCCTCCACCATGGTGGCCATGCCGTGGCTGAAGAAATCGACCGTCGCCTCCAGATCCTCCCCCGTAAAAAAGACCCGTTTCGCCTCCCCGGTTGTGCCGGATGTCTGGAGGGTAACGACCCGCTCGATCTCATCCTGGGAGGTGCAGAGCATCCTCCCCCCCTGTTCCCGCAGATCCCGCGGCGTCGTGAACGGCAGACGGGCAAAGGCCGCCAGACTCTCCACGCCGTTTTCATCCACACCGGTAAAAAGGTCGCGGTAAAAGGGGCTCTCCTGTCGGGCATAGGAGACCACTTCCCGCAGTTTTCGCAGCTGGTATTCCCCGAGGAGCTCAGGGGTCAGTGTCCCGTCGTCGTGGGGGAGCAGGCGCTTTTGAATCCATCCTTCCAGCGGCGTCTTTTTCATGGGAGCGGCTCCTGTCGCCGGCGGTACAGAGTCTCGGCTGTTGCGCTCGTGGCGGTTTCCACCAGTTCCCGGATCTTCTCCAGCGCCGCCAAGAGCAAATCGAAGCAGGCTCGCTTGTCGGGGCTTGACGCCAGGATATCCTCGCATCGCGTTCCCCCGTATGAAGCGGTTGCCCGCGCGGTAAACCACTCCACAAGCTCGATGAGGAGCCCGGGAAGACGGGCGTCAGGCTGTTCCTCGGCTGAGTCGCCTCCCAGGCAGAGCGACAACGCACATGCCCCGCCGGTGAGCACGCCGCAGGTTCCACCGGAGTAGCCGGTTCCAAAACAGAGAGCCGCCATTGACCTGACAAGATCCGCGTTGTCCCGCCCAAGTTCGCGGAGCATGAGTTTCACCATGATCTGGCTGCAGCAATAGCCTCTCTGCTTGAGAAGCAGAATTTCCATATGGGGGCCGTCAAACTGTATGGTAGGGGGCATCGCTATTTGTCCTCGAGCATCCTCTCGGCCAGGGCCATTTTGCCAACTGCGACCTCCTCGCTGACCAACACCCGCTGACAGGATGGACAGGCCGGAAGATCAGCAACAAAGTTCTCGTCCAGGTACGCCATCTTGACGGCCTCCAATTCCAACGCGAGGCCACACTTTCCGCAGAGCCAGCCAATCTCTTCAGGCTTCTTTTTGGATGGCATATTGAAGCCTTCAAGGATCTTCATCCGGTGGGAATAGGCGCTGTAGATCCGATACCTATCTTTTTCCCGCCCATACTCGACCCAGTACGTAACCTTGGATGGTGTGAAGCAGGCCAGCCTGTGGTCCGTCTCTTTCTGCGCATGAAAGAGCCCCTCCCGTTCCGCAAACGACAAGACCTGGCGGATGTCCTCTTCCCGGATACCCCTCTCTTCCATCATCTCCCGCACCCCGGGCTCCAACTGTATCGGCATGGTGTCAATCCGGTTCATGGTCAGCACCTTATCTCCCCATCCGTATTTTGCTCATCAACTGAAAAAAGGGGCCTTCCTGGATGGAAAGGCCCCTTGACGGTCCCGGAAATAATCCGAACCGTCAGGTCTCCTTTGCAAAATGGAAGGCTACACCGTTTCCAGCGAAGCCCAATGGCCGGATGCCTTGAGGAAAATCCTTTTAGGCGGCTCGGCTCGGAGATGAAAATTATGGTATGCCGTTATGAAGACTGTCGTAGCCTGGGAGTATTCTGTTCGGCAGTCTCCCTCTCATCGCTTCGAAGTTTGTAGTAGTCCTCCGGTGTGTTGATGTTGACGAAGGAGTTAAACTCCTGGTCAAAGAGAGCTACCTCTGAAGCTTCAACCTCCCGCACCATCAGCAGCGGCAGGAGCGAAAGTACGCGCTGTTCTCCGTTCTGCAGAAGCTCTTCCAGCACCGGAATGCACCCTTTGCCATAAATGGCGTGGATTGGTTCAAAACCGCCGTCACTCTTGGGAATGACCACATCCACACCCTGGTACTGTTCGGCAAGGTGGCGGATCAGATCGCCATTCAACTGCGGCATATCGCAGGCGACCGTGAAGATGGCCGGTTCACTGCACTGGCTGAGCGCTCCATGGATGCCGGCAAGCACACCCTTTCCCGGATAGATGTCAGGCACCTTCCGGCAGGGGAGGAACTGGTAAAGCTCCGGTCTGTTGGTAACGACGATCACTTCCTCGAAGAGCTCGGACATTTTCCGGTAGATTCCCTCGATTAACCGGCCGCCACGGTGGAGGAGGAGTGCCTTGTTGTTTCCCATCCTGCTTGACGCACCACCAGCCAGGATGACCCCCGTCATCCCCTTTATTTTCCCACCGTGCTCGGAGATGTCCAACCGGTCCCGATGAGAAAAAATTTCGAATCTTTCTGCCCGCACATAGCCGATCAGGGTAATCCCCGCCTCCGTCGCCATCTTCACCGCCGTTTCCGTCGGCGACGTGCGGGAGGCGACCAACCCGATCCCGAGAAGTGCCGCCTTGGCCACCAGTTCGGTGGAGATCCGCCCTGAGGTGACGAGCATCATGCCGGTCAGATCAATCCCTTTCAGGAGTGCTTCGCCGGCGATGCGATCGATGGTGTTGTGTCGCCCCAGGTCCTCGGCAAAGAGACAGAGTGAGCCGTCGCCCACCGCGGCGGAATGGATGCCGCCATGGCTGCGGTAGCCCTCCGCTTTCTGGGCCATTGCGTCCATCATGGCAAAGACATCGCGGGGGGCGAAACGCCTGGACAAGGTGACATTTCCCTTCCGTGCCATTGCCTGGGGGATGGTAAAGGAAATGCCGGTGCCGCATCCGGACGTCAGCACCGGCTTCAGAGTTTCCGGAAGCTCCCCCTTGATCTGAACCCGGGCGATACCGAAATCGTTGCAGACGGAGAGCATGTCGAAATCCTCCACCCGCTCCACCAATCCCTGGAGGCGGAGAAAGCCCGCCACCAGGAATCGCAGGTCATGGGGAGAGGCGATGAGGGTCGCCATCTCCCTGCCATTGACATTCAGAAGCAGGGGGACTTCTGCGACTACTTCCTTCTCCCCTGCCGACAGTCTGCCCTTGTCATACCTGTAGACAACGTTCATGGCTCACCTCTGAAAGCGATTTACCGTTGATACACCAGTGCGGTTAAATTCAGGCAGCGGCCGAGGCCCTGCGCACCGAACACATGAGGGATTTCACGTCCGGATACCCCAGGATCTTCTCCCGACAGTCGGTATCGGTGAGCAGGTTAGCATTGGCATCCCCCGACCAGCCATGGGGGACGAACACGCATCCCTCCGCTACACGCTCATCCAGAGCCAGCTTCATTTTTATCTGGCCACGATTGGTTTCTATGACGATGTCATCACCGTCGGCCAAGCCGAACTGCTTGCCTGTCGCCAGCCCCATTTCGGCAATCGGCCCCGGGGATTCAGCTTTGAGGGTATCGACACCGCGGAACTGGCTGTGAACGTAATAGTAGTTACGGTGGCCGGTGGAGAGAATAATGGGGTACTTCTCGAGATACTTCTTGTTGCTGCTCTTCGGGCTTCGTTCGGGCTCGATGTAGACCGGCAGGGGGTCGGCACCCACATGCTCCAGCGCCGCACTGAAGATCTTGATCTTGCCCGTGGGAGTGGCAAACATGCCGTCCTTCACCACGTATTCCTTCTCGCCGTAATAGGCTCCTTCAGGCTGGTCGTTCAACAATTGCTCAAAGGTGATGCCTGAAGGACCGAGTTCGAACCGTATCAGATCTTCTTCGCTCTCCCACGGGAACTGTTCGCCCATCCCCAGCCTTTTGGCAAGCTCGGTAAAGACCTTCCATTCCGACCAGCTCTCCCCGATCGGCTCGATGCACTTCTTGCGCAACATCAGGTATGGCAGGCAGTGGCAGACGTTGTAGGTGTACGCGAGCCCCCATTTTTCCAGGTGCGAACAGGCCGGGAGCACATAATGGGCCTCCTGGGCAGTTTCCGTCATGAACATGTCGTGCACCACAAGGAGGTCCAGACGCCGGAAGGCATCGCGGAAAGCATTGGAGTCGGCCATGGAGACCAGTGGATTCCCACCCACCACGTAGAACGCCTTCAACTTATCCGGAATCGCCTCCGGCACCATGGTTATGACGCCATAGGGGCTCTTTCGCCCCCAGACCTCGATGAAGAGCGGGTACTCGTCCATCCCCAGGGGATCACCCTCCACGTTGAGCCCCACATTGCCGAAGTACGGCCGCGGGCTGATAACCCAGCCTCCGGGAACATTGATGTTACCGGTAATGATCTGCAGAACCGAGAAAGCGCGGCTGTTCTGCGTGCCGCCGGCAGTCTGGTCCTGGGTGCAGGTCCCCTGATAAATGGATGCCCCTTTGGTGGTGGCGAACAGGCGGGCCAGCTCTCTGATCTTGTCAGCAGGGACCCAGGTTATTTCCTCGGCCCATTCAGGAGTGAAGGGCTCCACGTGCGGCACCAGCTTTTCGTAGCCGGAGGTGTACTTGTCAACGAAGTCATGGTCGACCAGATCTTCCTTGATGATGACGTGCATCATCGCCATGGCCATGGCGCCATCGGTGCCCGGCCGGATCTTCAGGTACATGTCGGCCTGGTCAGCGTAGGGTATGCGCCGGGGGTCGATCACCACGAGCTTGGACCCTTTGGCCAGATTCCTGTCCAGGGCAAGCTTCAGGGGAAAATCGCTGGCATCGGGATTGTGCCCCCACAGGATGTACAGCTTGGAATCCAGCTCCTCGGTGGGGTATTTGCCGAAGGTGATCTGCCGGGTGCGGATGCGCATCCGATAGCAGATACTTTCCACCGAAAAGAAGTTTGGTGAACCGAAGGCTGCCTTGAACCGCTGGGTCAGTTGCGCCATTTCCAGGTTTTCGACACCGATCGAACCGCTGAATACTCCCAGCACACTCGGACCGAACTCCTCTTTCAGCTTGAGGAGTTTTGCGGAAATTTCATCCAGCGCCTGGTCCCAGGATATGGCGACAAACTTCCCGTCCACCTTCTTGAGCGGGGTCTTTATCCTTTCGGGCGAATAAATGTGGGTCAGGGCCGCTTCCCCCTTGGGACAGAGCTGCCCGTCGTTGATGGGATGGTTTTCGAGCCCTTCCACCTTGACTGCCTTGCCGTCTTCGACGGTCACCTTGGTGCCGCAGCTGTGGTAACAGAGTGTGCAATCAGTCAGAACCTGCTTTGATGATCCCATATTCAAACTCCTTTCGAGTCTTGCAGAGTTGCATAATGGTAATTGTGTACCAATATACCATTTTTTACGGATAGTATGTCAAGCGAAATTCCAATCGCCCCAAAAGCCGGGATTGCTCCTGCTGCAGGGGATTCAGCCTTCAGGATATGTATGCTGCCAGAGCGATGGTAAGCAGCATGGTTTCGGCCGAATCGGAGCGGGATGTGAGCACGATCGGCGCCTTGGCACCCATGACTGCGGTGGCGATCCGCTGCTGGGTGTAATAGACCAGACATTTGCGCAACGGGTTCGCCGAAAGCAGGTTTGGCGCCATGATGATATCCGCCTGGCCGGCCACCTCGCCCTTGATTTTCTTGTACCTGGCCGCCTCCTGGGAGATGGCGTTGTCAAAGGCCAGCGGACCCTCAACCAGGCATCCTTCGATCTGGCCCCGCTCCGCCATTTTGCTTAGGGCCGCCGCTTCGATGGTGTCGGGCATGGCCGGGTTCACCACCTCGACGGCTGAGATGACGGCAACTTTCGGCAAGTGATTCCCCAATTTGTGGGAAAGCGACACGGCATTTTCGATGATCTGCTTTTTCTCGTCCAGGGTCGGCTGGACGTTGATGGCGCAATCGGTGAGGAAGCGAAAGCCACCTCCCGGTGCGTCGACGATTTTTTCGTAGATAGTGATCTCGCTGATTACCCTGTTGTCGTTCAACCCCTTCTGCTTGTCCAGGATTGCCCGCATGAAGGTGGCGGTGGGGAGGTTGCCTTTCATGATGGCGTTGGCGCTCCCCACGACCACCAGCCTGACCGCTTCTTCGGCAGCATCCTTGTGATCCGGAATGTTTATTATGTTAACAAGATGGGAATCAAATCCGGCCTCCGCCGACATGGCCTTTATCTTCTCCTCGTCGCCCACGAGGATGAACTCGGCAAGATTCGCCTCAAGGGCCTGCTTGACCAGCTTCATCACCGTCGTTCCCTCCGGCGCGACGATGGCGATCTTTTTCTTCGGTTTTGCCTGTACGGCAGTGATCAGTTCATCGAATGATTTAAGCATTTCCATCTCCTCTTTAGTAAGTTGAAAGCTGCTCAGTGCCCTGAAAGAAGCGCATGGCTCCGGCGGCAAGGGCATCCATTTCATTTTCGCCCGGATCGAGATGGACTTTGGCAATGAATGAAACTTTCGCTGTCAGACTGTCGGTCAGTCTCTTGGAATAGGCCAGGCTGCCGGTAAGGGCTATGGCGTCGACCTTTCCTTCAAGTATCGCGGCACAAGCGCCGATCTCTTTGGCAATCTGATAGGACATGGCCTCGAATACCTCCGCCGCGACAGCATCCCCCTCGCTGATCCTTTTTTCTATCTCAATGCCGTTGGTCGTCCCCAGATAGGCAACCAGCCCCCCACCCCCCTGCACAAGCTTCATTGCCTCATCCAGGGAATACTTGCCGCTGTAGCAGAGCTTGACCAGGTCGCCCGCAGGGAGCGATCCGGCCCGTTCGGGAGAAAAGGGTCCATCGCCGTCCAGGGCGTTGTTGACATCCACGACTTTCCCTTGGCGGTGCGCCCCAACCGAAATGCCCCCGCCGAGATGAGCGACAATCAGGTTCACTTCGTCATACCCCTTCCCCAGCCTGGCGGCTATCTTCCTGGCAGTTGCCTTCTGGTTCAGGGCATGAAACCTGCTCTGTCTCTCCAACTGGGGAATTCCGGAGTATCTGGCTGAAGGGCACAGCTCATCCATGGTTGGAGGATCAACCGTAAGCGCCGGTATGTTCCTCTGTTTGCCCAGATCGTATGCCACCATGCCGCCGTACATGTTGGGATGAAGGCCGTATTTCCCGCACTTCATGTCTTCGATCATGTCCGAGGTTATCCGGTAAATGCCGCCGGGTATCGGCTTGACATTGCTTCCCCTGCTCGCGATACAGTCAATCTCGTCCAGGGAGATGTCATGCTTTGTCAGAACACCTAAAATGCTCTTCTTCCGCAATTCATACTGGTCAAAAATAGTGCTGAACTGTTTCAGTTCTTCGGGTCCATGCCCCACCGACTCAGCCATCATCATTATTTCGGATTCATACACAGCGACTTTTGTAGACGTAGAGCCAAGATTGAGCACCAGTATCTTCTTTTTCTCCATGACATCCTCCCTCTCTCAAACCAGGTGTAATGGGTGTTTTCCAATTGCGGGTACAATTTAAAAAGCTGTTTGCAATATCAACTCCATAACACCAGACAATGGAATTGTCGCACATAAACAAATATAACATATCGTTTTATATATGTTTTTTATGGATGGATTTATTACGATGGTTTACCAGGCGGGCTACGGACACATGTGAGGTGTAAAAATGTGATGAGAGACGTAAAGGTTTGAGATGGCGGGTCAGACTTCAGTCTTCTTCAAGCCCGTATTCCTTGAGACGGCGATCGAGAGTGGGCCGCGAGATGCCGAGGATCTCGGCCGCCCGTTTTTTCTCGTTGTGGGTAAAGGCAAGTACCTTCTGGATATGTTCCCGCTCAATTTCGTACAGGGGCTTGAGCCCCAGGGGAAAGACGTCACCCTCACCTCCCTCATCCAGGTGGAGAGACTCGGGCGATAACACAGTGCCGTGGGAAAGAAGAACGGCACGCCTCAGCGTGTTCTCCAACTCCCGAACATTTCCCGGCCAGGGGTGGGAAAGGATAGCGTTCATGGTCTCATGGGGGATGATATCCACCCGCTTGCCGGTTTCATGGTGCAGCTTTTCCAGCAGATATTTCACCAGAATGGGGATATCGTCCCTGCGTTCCCTGAGGGGCGGAAGATCGATGGAAACCACTTTCAGGCGATAATACAGGTCATGGCGAAATATGCCGCTATTGGCAAGGGTAAGAAGATTCTTGTTGGTGGCGGCGACAATGCGCACATCGGCCTTGATGGTCTCGATTCCCCCTACCCGCTCGAACTCCCTCTCCTGGATGAAACGGAGCAGTTTGACCTGCAAATCGGGACTGATCTCGGATATCTCGTCGAGAAACAGCGTCCCCCCCTGGGCCAGCTCGAACTTCCCCGGTTTCGTTCGATACGCCCCGGTGAACGCCCCCTTTTCATGGCCGAACAGTTCGCTTTCGAGGACCGTTGGCGAAAGGGCGGAACAGGCCACGGCAATGAACGGACGATTGCGGAATTTGCTGTTGAAATGGATGGCACGGGCCACCATCTCCTTGCCGGTGCCGCTCTCTCCCTGGATAAGAACCGTGGCCCGGAAGTCGGCAATGGCTCCAATGGTTTTATACACTTCCTTCATTACCCGGGAGCGGCCCACCAATATGTTCTGTTCAAAAGGCGCGTCAATGGAGTCGCACAAGGCGACACCGGTGCGGGACAGGTCACTCATTTCGAAAATCTTTTCGATCACCTGGTCCAGATGATCAAGGTCGACGGGCTTGCCAAGATGATCGATGGCGCCGAGACGGATCGCCTCGATTGCGGTCTGCATGTCATCGTAGGCCGTAACCATGATTATCGGCAGTGAGGGTTTCCTTTCCTTTATGAGGGTCAGAACCTCGAAACCATCCATGCCGGTCAGCCGCAGATCGAGCAGCATCAGGTCAACGTCCCGGGTCAGGGCCAGTTCGACTGCATCGTTACCGCTGGTTGCCGTGATGACCGCATAGCCCACCTCACCAAGATGCAGCTCCAGTGTTCGACGAATGGCTCTGTCGTCATCGGCGATCAAAATCGTTTTCATGGCAGGCCATCTCCTTTCTCGGTGGGCCCCCTGAGGGGAAGTGTCACGGTAAAGGTGGCACCCAGACCAGGTTCGCTGTCAACTGAAACCGATCCGCCGTGGCGCAGGACAATTGTCTGAAGAATCGACAGACCCAATCCGCCACCGGAAGCCTTGGTGGTAAAAAACGGCTCGAAAAGCTGGTCGAGCTTGTTGGGCGGAATACCACCACCGGTGTCACTTACCCTGAGCAACGCGATCTCGTCCTTGCCATGGGCGGTGATGGTGAGCACCCGCTCGCCGATCGGTTTCTCCTTCATGGCTTCAAAGGCATTGACTACAAGGTTCAGGAGCACCTGATGAATCTGCCCGGGGTCGCAGACAATGAGCAGGGGAGAGTCGATGCGGACCTCGGTCCGAATCTCCAATTCTTCCATCCGCTGAGACATGAGTTGCATCAAGCGGTTGACAATCTCGCCCAGTTCCACTGTCTCCAGCCGCAACGGCCGGGAACGGGCGAAATCAAGGACATCGCTGAGCAGTCGGTTAAGCCGCTTGATTTCCTCCTCGACAATGGAAAAGTTTTCCCTGAGCGTACCGGCCGGTTCGATCTTTTTCCGGATCATCTGCATGTTCATCTGGATCGCCGAGAGGGGGTTGCGGATCTCGTGGGCCAACCCCAGGGCCAGGTGTCCCACGGCGGCCACCTTTTTTGCCATCAGCAACTCGTCAAATGTGGCCTCAAGCCGGGAATGGGCTTCACTCAAGGCGCTGGTGTGATAGTCAACCCGCGCGGAGAGAACCCGGTTCCAGTTAACGAGAAACCCCAACAGCAGTGTTGCACCTCCAATGACCGTCACCAGCAGGGTGGTAGCGAAGGCCTCCTGCCGGTGCATGAAGGTGGACAAGAGCTCATCCACTTCCCTCTCGGGGGTGGAAATTCCCAGTACCCAGAGGCGATTTTCGATCCGGAACGGATAATAGCTCCCCAGCTTCCGCACTTGCTGATCAGGGATTTCCGCATCCAGATAATCGTACCATCCGCTCCCCGGCTTCCCGTTTTCCATGGAGATGAGAAGATTATAGAGACCCGGCCATCGCGGGAGAAACGCCTCTTCGAAACTTTTCCCCATCAGCCTGCCGCTCGGGCCTACGAGGACAGTCCTGTTGCTGATATCCGCAAGCCAGGCGCGGCCATGCATGCCGACATGTATGGGAAGAATGTGCTTGCGCGCAAGTTTTTCAAAGTCAATGACACAGCTGACGACTCCGAGAAACTCCCCCCGGGGGCCATAAATCCCCTCTGCGACGATCAGGGCCTTTTCCCCTCGACGCTTCCCACCCTCAAGGCGCGTGAACGGGGAGAGGTACATCTGCCCCGGTTTTCCTTTTTCGCGGGCCCAGTGATAATAGTCACGCCAGGCATAGCTGCGTCCCGTGGTGTACGGATCAGCCGGCTCTATGGCAACGGCTGTTCCCCTGCTGTCAAAGACCACCAGGTCAATTACGGGGGTGTTGGCGAGAGAGCCGTAAATCTTTTTCAGGCGTACGCTGACTTCTTCGGCCCGCTGCCGGGTGACCGCATTTCCTTCGAAAAGATTCACCACCAGATCGAGGTTGCGATGAAACGTTGCGAACATCTCCTCGAGGGTGTGGGAGGCCAATTCGGCCATGAGGGACTGCTGCCGGTTGTACTGCTCGAAGAAGCGCTCCCGCGCTTCGGCGCGAACGGCGTTGGTCGTGTGCCTGATCCAGAGGAGGGCACCAAGGGCGGTGGCAACCACAAGGACCAGAATTATCACAAATTTGAGTTTGCGAAGATGAACTTCGCCTTGTCGCCCCACCATCACCGTATCCCTGCTCCCATCCAGCTCTTGCGGTACTCTGCGGTCTTCGCCTATCCGAATATCCACCGGCACTAAAGATTGAGCAGCTTGGCGGCATTCCCTCCCAAAATTTTTTCCACACCTTCTGCCGGCAGAGGCAGGGCGCTGATGGCCTCCATGTTGCGTTTTATCTCTGACGCCCCCGGCCAGTCGCTGCCAAAAATAACCTTGTCCGTATTTCGCGCCAGTTCCGGGAAATAGGTCATCAGTTTCGACGGGGGGAGTCCGGAAACCTCCATGTAGAGATTGGCATGCAGCTTGGAGAGGAAAAAGGCCCGGTCATACCAGAGACCCCGCCCCGAATGGGCCATCACCAGATTCAGGGACGGAAAATCGTTGGCCACATCGTCCAGATGAAGCGGATCGCCGTATTTTATGCGCGATCCCTTGAAAACCGAAGAACCAGTGTGAATCAGCACCGGTATTTTCAGGTCCTGCGCCGCCTGGTACAGGGGGTATATTCTCCGGTCATTGAGATAGTAATGCTGGTAGGTGGGGTACAGTTTCACGCCCCGGAAGCCCTCCACCTCAACCTTGTGGCGGAGTTCGCTCCCCAGGTCGGTGAAGAGATGGGGGTTGATGTCGCAAAAGGGAATCAGCCTCTTTCTCCCTTGGCAGAAGGCCTGCACCTGCTCGTTGGTGCAGACACCGGTTGTGCTATGGCTCAGTTCCGCCAGAATGCAGGCGTAATCGACCCCTTCGGCCGTCAGCAGCTCCTCGAACTCCCCCGGATCGCTGTAACGGTTGATATATGCCTCATATCCCGCGGGATCGGGATGGGACTGCTTTATCCATTCCGTCACCCATGGCTTCTGGTAGGTATACAATCCCAGGTGCACGTGGAAATCGATCCGCAACCTGCGTGAATCACTGTCTCGTATTTCATGGGCCATATGGCTTCCACCTCATCTTCCGACCTCTCGTCAATCAAACAACAAACCTTGGATAATAGTACCGTTTTGCGCTTTTAACATCAAGAGAGGAAATCATCCCCACCCCCGACCCTTGCAGGCAAGTGGCGTTCATCATCCGTTTCCCCGGCAGTGGGGTGGGGATGGCTTTGAGGTGTACGCGGATCAGAAGAAATAATAGGCTGCAAAGCGCCCGATGTTTACAGTGCCGGAGTCCGCAAGCCCTGCCAGGTTGCCGGTGCCGTTGGTGACATTGCCGTACTGGGTATTGATGTTCTGGTATTCGGCGGCAAAACGGACCGCGGCGTTCAAGTCATAGGTTACATTGGCATAGATGACGGAGTTTGATTTCTCGAAGTTGGAGACGCCGTTGTAACTTGAGTAGTTATAGGCATTTCTCCGTCCGTAGCCGGCCGTAATCCCCAGATCCTGGGTCGGGTAGAAAATGAGCTGCCCAAAGAGGCCGTACCCCTTGGCGGCCGACCTGTCGCCGGCGGGGCCCACCACGCCTATCGCCGTTGCGCCGATGGTGCTCATATTGGCTGCCATGTATGCCTGCCCTTCGAAGGAAGCGGTCATGGCGCGGTTCCGGCCATCCTTCGACGACAAGAGCGGCACGAAAGTGTAAAAGCCATACCCCCAGCTGTCCATTGAGTCGCTGTCCCCTGCCACGTCCTGGTTGCCGTAAAGGCCGAAGAAGCCAGCGGTAAGAGAATTCATGGACATGCCGTAGTAGCCCGGCGCGACCCCGAGAAGCTTGCTGATCAACATTGCCTGGCCGGCCACGTTTACCTCTGCCCCCCATGAGTCGCCATTTGCCCCGCTTTGGAGGTTGGAATTCTGCACAGGATTCTGAACCCCCAGGATCAGCCGCAAAGAGTTGTTTTCATTCAGCTTCACGCGCTGGGTCACTCTGATTTGTGGAACCCGCGGATTGTTCGGAACGCCAGTCATGGCTCCTTGACCAAAATCAACCGTGGAGGCAGTGGCCGGACCGAAAATGTCGTAGGCCTGTCCCAGCACCAGCTGGGTGTTGGCCCAGTCCAGCGAAGCGTTAGCCAGGCGGAGCCGCATGGTGGAGGTCTCATTGGAAGAGCCGCCCGAACCATAGAAGTCCGTCTCGATGATGGCGTTCGTCTTTGCCCCGAGGAAGGTGGGCCCGGCAACCTTCAGCCATATCCGTGACGAACGGGCGGTAAAGATCGACTGGTCCTGCTGGCCGGCAGGGGAGCTGCTCTTGGGAATGCCCCTCTGAAGCGTGCCCAGGGCACCGTTCGACCCCAGGTTTACCGAGTTGTAGGCGTAATCGAGCTTGACGTAACCACCGATGGTCAGGTTGAATTTGCTGTAGACCGGCGAGGCCATCTTGCCGTAGATGCCGGGAGCTACTTCACAGTTAGGCTGAAAATCGCAGTTATAGGCCGGCGCGGTGACCTGTGGCACCTCCTCGGCCATGGCCGGAGCGGCCAGCAGTAAAATGGAAACAGCCGCCGTGAGTCCCTTTTTCTTCATGTTTTCCTCCACACACTAGAAATGAGCTGTAACTTTCTCGTTATCCGTCGCACACATGACATGTTCCACCACTCCGCTTTCTCCCTGCTCCCCCTTTCGCTATTCGATACCCACCAGATCGGACGTGCGGGCCCCTTCTCCCTCCCTGATGGTGCCGTAGGCGCCGTTGGGGCCCACGAAGCCGGTTACCTCCAGGGTCCCGATCCTGCTTCCGGGGTCAAATCCCAGCCCTTTGACCCCCTTTCCGCCACGGTAGATCCTCAACCGTTGACCTATACCGATGCCGCTTTCCCTGCCGGCGTTGATGTAAACCTTCTCCCCCTCCACCGCCACAATCCCGCACAGCCACGGAACATGCCGCGCAACTCCACGGACCTTTTCCGCCACGGAATCAAGGGAAGCGGAAAGGGCAGCCCCCCTGGACACCGCATCATTCTCCGGATGGACCGGAATGGGAACCTCGATCCGGCGAAGCAGGATTCCACCCATGCCGTCATACAGCTCGGCCACCAGCACGTTTCCGGCCCCCTCTCCCTTCTGGGATCCGATGAATACGACAGCATTGAAGTCCCTGCTCCGGTTGAGGCTCAGAACGTAGGCACCGCGTTCCTCCATGGTCGCAGGAACGGAAAGAGCGCCTTCCGGCCGTGGCTCACCAACAAGGGCGGAGCTTCTCAGCTTCTCGCCGAGTCCCGCCGCCAACTCATTTCCCCCCATCTGCAGAACGGCGATACGCAACCGTGGTGAGACCGCTGGTGAAGTCGGAGCAGGCGTCTCCTTCCCAACCACCTCCTCGTACCCCTTTTTCAGCAATTGACTGCCGCGGGGAATACCGCTCTCCACGTACCGGCGGGGGACCCAGATGGTGGGCGATGCATTGGGAGACATGGTGTAGGCCGGGTTGTCTATCTCCACATACTCTTCCGACGGGCCGGCAGCGGTCCGGGGACCGGCACAGGCCGTGACGCCCAACAGGGCCAACAACGCGAAATATCTGAGAAATCCCATCTAATGCTCCTTTCTTGATGTCTAGCCTCCCCCAAGGAGGGGGAGCATGGTGATCTCATCACCGTTGCGGACGGGAAATGCCGCTTCGTTCTCAAGGACCACCGTGCCGTTGACAATCAGGCTCATGGATCCATCTTCGAGTTTGTCCACGGCACGGGGGAGCCTTTTTGCGAGCGCATCTCTCAGCTCCGCAGCGGTTGCCACGGGCTGATCGACAATGACTGCCCCTTCAGGAGCCCCCGGGAAGCCAAAGGGGAGCTTCACCGTGACGGCAAATCCGGTGGCAACCAGGGCAAGACGGCGGTGCCACTCCAGGGACGGAACACCCGCGCTGTTCAACCCCGTGATTGAATAAAAGCGGGCCTTCATCTCTTCGAACTGTGTCCTGTCGATCTTCTCCCCGGCAAAGGGGCCGACAGTGATTTCCTCGTCGAACCACCGGTCGGGGAGCGTGTCGTCCTTCTCGGTCAATCCCAGGCGGGCATTTATGAGCCGCTCGATTCCCGTGATGTTGCGCCCCACCTCGTCAAGCTCGCCAGGGGTGAATTCCTCTCCTGTCAGCTCCTTCAGCTGCCGGGCGAAATCATCGTAGTCGGCGGTGGAAGGGGAGTTGAACAGCTTGGTCGCAAAGCGGCAGATGCCGACGGCGTCGCCGACAGCGTAGATGTTCTCGCAGCGGCGCACGGCATATTCCTTCCCTACGTAACTGTTGGGCTCCGGCGCCACATGGCCGCCATAGAGAGCGGTCTTGAGCTCCCGGTTGTCGTTGATCTTGGCGTTGATCTCCAGGGTGGGGCGGTTTCGCAGGTGGTCCATGCCGCGGGTCGCGACTGCAAGACCCAGGGCGAACCCCTTGAGGATCCTGGCATCGTGGGGGTCCGACTGGAACAGGCCCTTGACGGCCATTCGGTATTTCAACGCCTCCGCAGGATATTTGCCCCGCTCCACAGCCCTCGTGGAGTCGGCGATGACGTCGCCGAACCCTTCCCGCCGGGCGGCCATGAAGAGGAGTCTCTCGACCACTTCGTAATTCCCCCAGGTGAGCTCAAGCCCGCCGGTATCCTCCCTGGTGATGATGCCCCGCTGATAGAGCTCCATGGCCCAGGAGATGGCGCTGCCGGCACTGGCCGAATCGAGGCCGAGTTCGTTGAGGATATTGTTCAGACGCAGCACCTGTTCCGGTGCGCTGATGCCGATCATCGGCCCCATCTTCTGCAGGGTGACGTATTCGGGGCCATCCCCCTTGTCGTACCGGTCGAACGTCCCGTCTCCCCTGATGCCGTTATAGGCCTTCTCCTTCTTGTGCTCCACGTCAGCCTGGCGCTGGTCGTAGCTGGCATTGCCGGTCAGCCCCTTGAGGGCGTTGGCCCCCCACCCCCCTTTCCCTTCCGGAGTAAGGTCGTTAAGCGGACGGCAACGGACCGGGCACCGGAGACAGCCATCCATGCCGGGCCGATAGACGTCGAAATTATCGGCGTCGAGGGAATCGCCCCAGCTGGTCTCCTGGTTGTTCTTTGTCCCCATGGCGCCGAGGATTCGGCTCGGTTTGTAGAGAAAGGGGGTGCCGACGGTCTGCAGGGCATTCTTGATAACGCTGGTGGAAAGTATCTTTTTGGCTATATCCTTATTGTTCTCCTTGAAGGATGGCGACAGGGAGGGGTGATCGCACTTCCCGAGGATCATGACCGCCTTGAGCCGAAGCGAACCCATCTTGGCTCCGGCTCCTCCCCGGGCATAGATCGCCTTGACCCCGCCCATGATGCCGGCACAGAGGGTGAGGTTCTCACCGGCGCTGGTGATCCGGACCATGGCCATATCCTTCCGTTCGGTGCAGGAGAAATCCCGCTCTACGGCATGGGCAAGGTCGGAGTTGTCCATTCCCCGGTAGGGAGTGGCATCGTGAAAGGAGACTTCCTGCTTCGTTACCCGCAGCAGGGTCCATTGGGGAGAACGGCCAAAGAGGACCAGGTGGTCATAGCCATGCTGCTTGAGATAGGTGGGAAAGGCGTCGCCGCAGCTGCTGTCGAGGATTGCGTTGCTTTCCGGCGAGATGCCGCTGACGTTGCCGCGGGTTGCGGTCGGAACGACGCCGGTCAGGGCTCCGCTGCCGAAGATCAGTGGGATCTCCGGGTCCAGCGGTTCCTTGCCGTCGACCATGAGATTGTAAAGCAGGTACATGTTCCCGCCGCGATTGGTGAGAAAGGTGCGCACCGCCTCCACCGGGAGGTATCTGGAAAAAAATTCCCGGCGTTCCAGGTCGACGAAAAGTACCGCTCCCTGGGTTGGATACTGAGGCTTGTCGTGCATGCGCGCCGACAGCTGCTCAACTTTTGCCCTGATGTCCATGACAATCTCCTGGCAAACATCGTTGTCTGCAATCTTGTCCGGCAGAAATACAATGCATCAATAGTTAGGTTTTTACATATTTTTCTAAATAGTTGTATTTATAACTCTGTTCTATCAGTTTAAATAGATACTAATAAACCCATTCACCGTGCTTGGTGGATGGGATGTGAAAAACCGGGGCAGGCATGGCGTCCTGCCCCTTGAACCAACAATGAAAGGAGTAACTACTGGTACTTCCTGAGCCTTGGGTTGTGCCGGCTCTATGGTAAACCGCTCACGTTCAGCGATCTTCCCAAACAACGGGGCGCTTGCCGAGGAAGGCATTCAGACCTTCAACGGCGTCATGGGTTGCCATCAACTCTTCGAGATACAACTTTTCCACCGCGGCTATTTTCGCTTTGGTCCGCTCAAGAACGCCGATCCGTGCCGCGCGCACGGCGAACCGGAGGGAACTGGCGCTGAGCCCCGCAAGGTGTTCGTCGAAATAGGCAACCGCTGCCTGCTCCGGATCTTCGGCCACCGCGGTAACCAGACCGATGCGGAAGGCTTCCTCCGCGCTGATGCTGCGGCCCGAGAAGAGGAGATCCTCGGACTGGGTCTTGCCGATCCTCTCCGGCAACAGGCAGGACGCAGCAGGGGCAAAAACGCCGATCTTGATTTCCGGCTGCCCCAGCATCGACCCCGGAGCCGCAAAGATCAGATTGCCTGCCGCAGCCACCTCAAGCCCGCCCCCCAGACACTGGCCGCGCACCGCAACCAGCAGAGGGACCGGGCATTCCAGCATCTGCACAACCAGGGCATGAAGCGTTTTCAGCATGGCGGCGCAGGAGTCGGGCATGTGTTCTTCAACGCTGGCGCCAAAGCTGAAATGGGGGCCTTCCGCGTCCAGAAGCACGGCCCGAAGCCGCGCACTGGACAGATGCTCCGTGAGTGCTGCCTGCAGTGCCGCGATCATTGCGGCATCCACGATATTCGCCTTGGGACGGGCCAGCCGCAGACGCAGCAGCTTCCCGTCCTTTTCCAGCCATACCTTGAGAGGGCTCTCGCTCATGGTTATATACTCCTCCACGCTATCAGAATTTCTGCTGTTTCGCGGGGCATCGCTGCCCCGCCGATTATTATCGGAAACTTACCGACCGGGAACCAGGATGGCCCGCCGGGTCAGTTTGTGGGCATGGGCCGCGTCAAAGACCTCGTTGATTTTTTCCAGGGGATGTTTCTCGATAAATGGCGCCAGGGCGATCTTTTTGTCGAGCACCATGTCGAGCGCTGCCGGATAGAGCTCGGTAAGACAGCCCCAATTGCCCAGAGCCCGGGCATGGAAGGCCATCAGATTGGAGAGGCGAAGTTCGATCTTGTCCATGGTGAAACCCACCACCGACAGGGTTGCGCCAAAGGTCATCAGGCCGAAGGCGGTGTCCTGGCCAGGGGCGCTGCCGGAGCATTCGAAGATCTTCCAGCAGGTTTCCGGCAAGCCTTTTTCCTTGACGAAGTTCTGGATGACTTTTTTCAGCTCTTTCCCCTGAAGCTCCCGTGCATTGATGGTGAGGCCGGCGCCGTACTTGGCCATGTTGTCCAGCTTTGCCTGGTCCACGTCGATGGCAACGACAGTGGCACCCATGGCATGGGCAATCTGTACGGCATAGCCCCCTACGCCGCCGATACCGATCACGATGGCCAGATCACCCTTTTGAACTTCCGCCTGAACGACAGCCTGGTAGGGGGTGGTTACGGCGTCGGCGACGACAGAGATGTCCGCCAGTTCAAAGCCTGCCGCGGCAAGTTTTTTTTCATCGACGGCACAGAGGCCCCGGGCCGGCACCTTGATATGGGTGGCAAAGCCCCCCTGGATGTCGTTGCCCGGCATCTGCTGCTGGCGGCAGATGGTGCCATGCCCTGAAAGGCACAGATCACAGACTCCGCAGGGAATGACCGCAGGGATCAGCACTGCCTTGCCTTGCCAGGCCTCTGCCCCCTTGCCTGTGGCGACCACCCTGCCGCTGATCTCGTGCCCAAGGGCCAACGGAAAGCCATTGTTGACACGCACGCCATCGTAATAAAAACCCAGGTCGGTATGGCATACCCCGCAGCCGGCAACCTCAACCACCACTTCATTGTCAGACGGCGGAGTCGCGTCAAAATCCGCCTTAACCATGGGTTCGCCCACGGCAGTCATTGTCCAGCGATGCGGTGCAGTGCTCATTGTCCTTCCTCCTTGTCACGTTTTTTCACTCTAAGTGCGTATGAATCATCTGCTTACAATCCGAACCAATATATGCAACTTGGTACCTGTTTACCAATTTATAGATAAATTTGTCCCCTGAAGGTGAAAGAACCCGGGGTAGGCACGCCTGCCCTACCCCTTTGTCAGGACATGTCAGTTATCTGTGAGTTCTATTTCTGGAGCATTCCCGTCAAGGCCGGCACAAACTGCAGGACATCGGCAACGACCAGTACGTCTGCTACTTCGCCGATGGGTGCATCCTTATCCTTGTTGATGGCTACGATAAAATCCGACTTCTTCATTCCCGCAAGGTGCTGAATTGCACCGCTGATGCCGCACGCCACATAGAGCTTGGGACTGACCGTCTGGCCCGTGGTCCCCACCTGGTGGCTATGCTCGACCCACCCGGCATCCACCACCGGACGGCTTGCTCCCAACTCTCCACCCAGGGCCTTGGCAAGGCTCGCGATGACCGGCACGTTTTCCTTTTTCCCAACTCCCCGCCCGGCGCTGACGATTACCTCGGCCCGGGTAAGATCCACATCCTTCTTCTCCGCCGGCTCATAGCCGACAAATTCCAGACTCGAAGCCCCATCGGCAAGATCGATCCGCTCCAACTGCGGAACCCCCTGGGAGGCGTCGGTAACACTGAAGGCCCCGGCCTGGATGGTAAGAACTGCCTTTCCCGTCGTCGGGGTAACGTTCCGCCGAAGTTTGGAATTGCAGATGCCGACCTCGAATTTTCCATCAACAATGTTGACGATCTCGGAAATCTGGGCGGCTTTCAGGGTTGCGGCAACACGCGGAGCCAGATCCCAGCCATAGGAGGAATGGACGAAAACGATGTAGTCCGGATTTTCCCGCTCAACCGCCGCAAGGACGATCTTTTTATGGACATCCGGATTGTATTCGCCGTATTTGCCGGCATCGGCCAGATAGACCGTGCCATTGACCTTGGGAACCTCAGCCTCGCTCCCGATCAGGACCATCGCCTTCTCGGCCCCCAGCTTATCGGCAAAGGCCGCCAGTTCGTAGCTTGCGTCGAGGAGTTTTCCTTCCCGGTATTCGCAGATGAGTAGCGCTTTCATGCCTTACCTCCTATCTCAGTACTGCCGTTTTTTCTTTGAGGATGCCAATGAGCTGTGCCGCCATATCGTTCAAGTCCCCTTCCAGAACGATGCCGCCACCCTTTCTGGCCGGAGGATGAACACTGGTCGTGGTAGCCAGCGCCTCTTCCTTGAGAATGTCCGCAACCGGAATGGACAGAATTTCCTTCTTCTTCGCCTTCATGATATTGGGCAGGGTTGGATAACGGGGGACATTAAGGCCAAGTTGGCAGGTAACCAGCGCCGGCGTCTTGAGCTTCACCACCCCCTTCAGGCCCCCTTCAAGCTCCCGCTTCGCCGTGATGACACCATCGCTGCAGGCAAAACCGACCAACGTCGTGGCACAGGAATAGCCGAGCTGCTCGGCAACCGTTACACCCACCTGGGCCGACCCCCGGTCCTGGGACTGCATGCCGGCAAAGATCAGGTCGAATCCCTTGTCCTTGGCAAATGTGGCAATGATCGAGGCAATCTGCCACGGATCCTTGAGGGACGAAACCGGGTCCTGGACATGCACGCCCCGATCGCACCCCATGGCAAGGGCCTTTTTGAGCGCTTCCTGAACCCTGTCGGGGCCAATTGAGATCACGGTCACATCGGCCGCGTCTCCCAGTTGCTCCCTGAGTTGCACGGCCTGTTCTACGGCATACTCGTCATACTCATTCATCCTGAAGGCGAGATCTGCTTCGTCATACCAGTTTCCTGAACTGTTTGCCTTGAACCGTGACTCCATGTCGGGAACCTGCTTGATACACACGAGTACTTTCATAGAAACCTCCACGATCTTTACCTTGGTTCGTTATCCTCAGCTCCATAACCCTTGAACCCACTGGTTCAGCAAAATCCTGCTGACCAGCAAAACCCGTTTAACGCTTAATTTGGTATAAAGGTACTATTTTACTTTTTAGGTGTCAAGCAATTATTTTTTCGCCGCATGGGAATATAAAACATATTATTGCATTGAAACGTTAGCCCGTGGCGCTACTGGGATTGCGAACAGAAGGAGGATATGCGTAATTTTTTGGATTCTTCGGTAGGGAGTTCGGCGCATAAAATGAAAAAGCGTTTGCCCCATAGCCGGGCATCTACAACCTGCCCAGGAACATCTTTCGGAAATCGATGCTGACCCTCTCCTCGACTTTTTGCAGTTTGAATCCCCGCCTGAGGACATCCTCTTCGATCTCTTTCATGTGCAAGGCTCCCCAAGGGATGACGACGGTGTCGTAGCGTTCAAGGGCCTTCCCCAGATGGCGGATCACTTCCCTGTTCCTCCGGTAGAGGATGTCGTCCATGATGACCTCATACATGTGCGGGGTGATGCTCTTCTTCGCCCAGGTGTTGATGGTCATAAGCCCGTTCACGAGGGAGGGGCTCTCCTTCAGGTGCTTGCCGATGGTGTCGAGGAAGAGGATGGTGGGCGGACGAAAGGTACTCACATCCACATCGGCCCTGAGGATATCGGCCGGTCCCGCATGCTTCTCTTCCCCCGCGCCACGAGCCCGGACCTGCGGAGCCTCAAGAGCGTCCTCCTCGATGAGCCTTCCCCGGAAAAGCATCGTGTCCTGGGAGGTCAACCCCAGGAAACCGGCAACTCTCCCGTAATCCAGCCTGTTACGCAGCAGGTTGCCGTTGTCGGTGACCCCTTCGGCCAGCACGATGGTCCTGCCCGGAGGGATTGATCCCATCAGTCCGTCATAGTATTCCTTCTCCCCCATGTGAATCATGCTTACAAGCCGTATTGTCCGGCTGTCGCGCCGGTAGACCCGCTCGGCCATGGAGAGCCCGCAAGGCCCAAGGCGCATGAAACCCGAGGTATACTCGGCCATGTACGAGTTGGCCGCGGAGAGTATGAGCATCGTCAGGGCAACAGGAATGACAAACAGGTTAACCGCACTGAAGATCAGGGTGTTCCTGAGGCTGAATAGCGGGGCGTCAAACATCGTTGGAGGCATCGTCAGACTGCGTCCCCCCGCATTTCGGAAACGGGAGAGGGGGAGCATGCAGAGCGCGAGCTGTGCGGCCGCAGCAAAGAGTCCATAGGCACGGTTTCCGGCGAGAGACGAAAATAACCAGGTGAACAGGGGGCACAAGAAGACAAACAGGGGGATAAAAACCCGCTTGGGGAGCCGCCGGTCGATGCCGAGGCAGAGATAAACCGCAACCGCCATGAAGATGACCGCGTTGGCCAGGATGCTTCTGGCTTCCGCAAGGGGTAACACCGGAGAAAAGAGAAGGGACACGATCTCGTCAAGAAGGGAGATCCCCCCATCAGCAAGAAACAGGATCAGGAACAGGTTGGCAAAGACCCTCATCGGATAGCTTCCAGTATCAATGAGGGATCCACTGCCCCATCACCAGGTTCAGGATTTGCGCATGATGATATAGAGAAAGTCATTTGTGACCCGCTGGCTTCCCCTTCTTCCGCTGGACAGCGGCAGATCGCAGGAGGCATTGAGGCAACCTACGGAACGCAACCATGATGTGAAGACTCGCTCATCCCGCAGACTGACGCCGCCTCCAATCAATATCAAGGGTTCGAGCGCCGATCGACGCCGACGGCTGGACCTCCAGTCCGAGGGACCGGATCTGCTGGAGATTCTCCTGCCACCAGCGGCGGGCTTCCGAGTCCGACCATTCGTTGGCAAAATCCATTGAAGCCAGCCGGGTGGCGACCTCCCCGGCACTGCTCGGACGATCATCGGGGTTTTTGGCCAGGCAGGCCAGAACCAGCTCATCCAGCGCGGCGGGAATGGGGACCGCGCAGCGCTCCGAGGGGCGAGGCGGCGGGGCATGCACCACCTGGTTGCAGATTTCGGTGTTGCTGGACCCGGGAAAGGGAATGTCGCCGGTCAGCAGGAAAAACGCCACCGCCCCCAGCGAATAGATATCGGCCCGGGCATCGGTTAGCTCCGGGTTGGTAAGCCGTTCGGGAGCTATGTAGCCGGGCGAGCCGAAAACCCCCTGGCCGGACGCTTCCACGGGGTCGGGCCGTTTGGCCTTCTGCACCAGGCCGAAATCGAGCACCTTGACGAAATCGGGAATGCCGCCGCGCTCGCAGAGGATTATGTTTTGCGGCTTGATGTCACGGTGGATCAGGCCGCGTCCATGGGCCTCGGCCAGCGAGGCGCACACCTGGCGAAGAATGTGCACCACCCGCGCCGGGGGGACTGATTTTTCGAGCCTGACCAACTGATCGAGATCAATCCCCGGCAGGTATTCCATGGCATAATAGAAAACCCCATCGGGAGTGCGGCCATAATCATAGACCGTGACGGTGTTGGGATGGGTCAGTTCGCTGGTGAGATGAACCTCTTTCTCGAAACGGGCGAGGCCATCGGTATCGGTCTGGTCCCCTTTGAACAGCTTTATCACCGTCGGGCGACGCAGCATGGCATGGCGTGCCAGGTAGACCGTGCACATGGGCCCCTCGCTGAGCTTCTCCACGAGGGTGTACTGGCCGAGTTGGACGATGTGGCGGCGCAGCTGTTTAATAATTCGGAAGGAAATGGCAAGGGCGAGGAGAAGCGTAGCGAGCAGGGCCAGAAGGCCCCAGAAGACCAGACGGATGGGCCACAGCGCCTGCAGCGCCTCGACCCGGCTCAACTCGGTAGCCACTCCAAAGTCGTATTCGGTCAGCCAGCGCCAGGCCCCGACTGCGGAGACCAGCAGGATGGTCGCCATGACCGCCCAGAGCAGGCCGCGGCGACCGGCAGTGCGATTTTTCGGATAGGCGACCGGCTCCTGGCCCAGCTCCCGTCGAGTTCCACCACGACTTTGAGCGCGGACTGAATTTCCACCGTCTTTTGCGGGAGCGGTGCCAGCCCCTTCGTCTTGACCTGGAAAACGCGCATGCTCTCCTGCTGCTTGTGGGTCCGCTTGTTCCCCGCCTCGCCCATGAGATGGAGGACCGGGTTGCACTGCCCCAGTCAGTTCCACCACAGCTTCGAGCTCGGGCCGAATTTTCGCCGTATCTTCCGGGAGCGGTGCCAGAAGCTGGGTCTTGACCTGAAAGGCGCGCATTCCATTTTCGACCTGCTGTTTATGGGCCCGCTCGTACCACCCCTCGCGCATGAGATGGAGGACCGGGTTGCCCAGCCTCAGCGAGTCGCGCTTGGCCTTGTATTCGATATTGATCTCCTTCAGCTGCCGATCGAAGGCTTCGAGGAACTTCCTGGCGGTTTCCGGGCTGGTCCGGGTGGTGAACTCTACCCTCAACAGGTAGCGGCTGGCTTCCTCGTCGGCCTCGGCGCGGAAGTGCTCGGGGGTGGTGCCGGTCTCCCTGGCGGCCTCCTGCACGGCGGTTATGACCTGGTTGACGCTGACCTTTTCGCCGGTCAGGTTGGTCATGCCGCGCCCCTTGCGCTGAAAGACGATCTGCGGGGTCTGGTTGTAGCGCCCGGTTACCCGAATGACGTCGTTGATGTCGTAGCGGTAGAGACCGCCGGTGGTGGTGATGAGGATGTAGTAGTCCTTCTCCTGCTCCAGTTCGCCGACGGTCAGGACATTCCACGATTCCGGGGAGTCCGGTTTCGCCTCCAGGTCCTCCACCGGGACGAACTCGAAAAAGTTGCTGGCCACGGTCAGCACCCCCTGGCTCCCCTCGTCGGAGAGAGGAACCGAGCAGCGCGCCTCGCTGGAGAGAAACCCCCAGTCCCGCACCGGTACCGGGCGCCGCCCCTCGGGGTCGAACCACTCGGGGAACGTATCCAGGTAATGCCCCACCGTACCACCCTTCCAGCAGCCGATCAGGCTGAGCCGTGGCCAGTAGTCGGCCGGGATGAGACGGCCGTCCCGCCGCCTGCGGGCCTCTTCCAGACGCCGGGCAACGGCCGGGTTCGGCTTCAGCAAGTGCTGCAGGGCCTGGCGGATTCGTGGTTCGACATCAAATTTTTCCGACAGAGTGCCGTCGCGAAGGTCGCGGATGAACTCTTCGCTGAACTCATCGGCCTTTTCGCATAGCTTGAGTATCGAGGAAGGGTTGGCGGTGGCCAGAAAGCGGATGTCCTGCTCCAGGGCGAGGCGCATGACAGCGTAATACTTGGCGGTATAGTCGGAGATTTCGAAGACGTCATACGGAATGGCATAGGCGCGCTTGACCAGGCCGGGCATGTTCCTGTACATGTGCCCCGAGGTGGCGCCGAAAGGAAGCCCGCAGGTGGTATGCCCCTCGATCGCCGGCGAGACCAGGGTGACCACCTTCGCATCGAAGATATCGGGGTGGTCGCGCAGGGCGTGGGCCATCCAGGTGCGCATGACGTCCTTATGCTCGCGCCCCTGGCAGGTGGGGGTGACCGGGATGTATTTGGGGTCGCCGGTGGTGCCGCTGGTCTGGGCGAACATGACCGGATCCTCGGCGGTAAAGATGTTCTTCTCGCAGGCCACCACCCGGTCTATGTCGGCCTTGATATCCTCATACGTGATGACCGGCACCTGCTTCTGGTAGTCGGCGATGGTCTTGATTGAACCGAAACCGTAGCGACGGCCGTACTCGGTGTCGGCGTTCCTGCGGACCATGTCGAGAATCTTTTCCTGCTGGATGCGGGCCGGGTCGCAGGTGGCCGCTTCGAATCGCTTTGCGGATTGATGGCTCACGAACCGCATTGCCAGGGAAGCGAGGGACATGGTTACTATCTCCTTACTGTGTGGGCTTCCCTCTTCGGGAAAATGTACCAAAACCTTTAAAATCGGCCTGAGTTGTTGCAAGTATGCCCTTGCCTGTTAAATTGTCAATGTAAGTGCTCATGGCTAAAGGGTAATCAACACTGGCAGATAACTATGACAGGCAATCCCATGGGAGCTGTAATCCGACACGTTTTACTTCTGTTGCTGTCCGTTCTCGCCTCCGGCTGCGTGGCTTCCATTCCCCCATCTGGGCCTGCGGATCTTTCCGAATCCTGGGGAAAGGAACTCCCCCTGCCGAAGGAGATGGCCGCAGCCCTGGCCAAAGGCGAGGTAGCCTTCCTGCCCGGGCCGGGGGAGGCTGCCATCCCGGTGCGGATTTTCGGAGCAGCGGGGACCCTGTCGCCGGTGCTCATGACCCACGGGCTCCAGAGCCATTCCGGATGGTTCGTCCAGTCGGCCGCCCTCCTGGCCGCCCGGGGGCACCCGGTCTATGCCTTTGATCGCAGCGGTTCGGGACTGAGCCGGGCCCCCCGCGGCGACAGCAAGGACTTCATGGCCTGGGCCCGGGAAATCGATGCCGTCGCCCAAGAAGCCATGAAACGGCACGGCACCGGGCAGGTCTACCTGCTCGGCCACTGCTTCGGGGCGATTCCGGCGGCGGTTTACGCCTCCGGGCATCCCGACCGGATCCGCGCGCTCATCCTCACCTCCCCGGCGATCTACACCCATACCACCCTTGCCTGGCGGCAGACCGTGAGAATCCTTCTCTGGCCGGCCGGAAGCATGGATTTCGCCGTCCCCTCCCCCCTGGAAACCGAGTGGTTCTCCGAACTGGACGACTACAAACGGTTCATTGCCGCCGATCCCCTGGCCCTGCGGGAGGCCACGGGAGATTTCTACTGGCAGATCTTCCGGGCCCGCCGCTACCTTTCGGCGAATACCGAAAAATTGACCATGCCGGTATTCGTCGCCCTTGCCGGAGCGGATCCCATTTCCGACAGCGAGAAAAACAGCGCCTGGTTCGAGAGCCTCCCCGCCGCACGGAAGGCGCTCATCCGCTATGAGAATGCACGCCATATCCTGGAGTTCAGTCCCGACCGGGACCGGTTTTTTGCCGATCTCGATCACTGGCTGGCTTCGGTCGAAGAGCCCTGACCATGGCCGGCATCGCCCAGTTCGAGCTCTTCAGTGTCGACCTCCCCTTTCGCAGGCCCTTCGCCCACGCGGCGGCCGTGCGCACCACCTCCGAAAGCCTGATACTCAAATGCGTGACCACCTCGGGCCACACCGGCTTCGGCGAGTGCCTTCCCCGCCACTATGTATCCGGGGAAACCCGCGACAGGGTTTTCGACCTGCTGGCGAGCAAGGTCCTGCCGCGCCTCAAGGAGATGAATTTCGCCGGCTTCGAGGAGGTCCTCGCCTTTCTGCGCCAGTGCGACGGCAAAGCGCCTGCCGACTGGGTCCCCCCACACATCCGGCAGACCGCAGCCTGGGCGGCCGTGGACCTGGCCCTGCTCGACGCCTTCGGGCGCGAATTTCAAACCCCCATCGAGCTGGTGCCGGGGGCCCGACTTCCTGCTGATTTTCGTTACAGCGCGGTCTTTTCGGCGACCCCGGGCCTCACGTTCATGAAAACCGCCCTTGCGTGCCGGCTGTACGGCATCCGCCAGGTCAAAGTGAAGGTAGATGACGAAGGGGGGGAACGGATGGTGGCTTTCGCCCGGCGCCTGCTGGGGACCGGCTGCGACCTTCGGGCCGACGCCAACATGGCCTGGGATGTGGAGACCGCCCTGCAGATCATGCCGAAACTTGCCCGCAACGGGGTACGAATGTTCGAACAGCCCGTCGCCGCCGACGACCTTGCCGGACTGGCCCGCCTGGTCCGGGAAACGGGACTCGGCGTCATGGCCGATGAGAGTCTCACCGATGCCGAGTCCCTCGAGACCCTGATCGCTGAAAAAGCCTGCACCGCAGTCAATGTGCGCATCTCCAAGTGCGGAGGGTTGCTGGCCTCGTACAACCGGTGCCGGCGGGCGCTGGAGGCGGGCTTGACGGTCCAGATCGGCTGCCAGGTCGGCGAGAGTTCGCTCCTGAGCGCGGCCCAGCTCATCCTCATCGCCGCCGTCGGTCAGGTCACCTACGGCGAAGGGTGCTTCGGGCGGCATCTGCTGCGGCACGATCCGGCGGTCCCCCTGCTGCAGTTCGGCTACGGCGGACGCCCGCCGGAACGTCCCTCGGATGCGGGTCTCGGCGTTTCCATGAATGAAGACCGGCTACGGCCCTTTGTCAGCAGGAGGGTTATCGTGTGAGAAGGAGTGATGATGAATCGAGAGGATAGTTAGTTTAAAGTAGAGGAAACCGGACGCTCTACCCGATGCGCGGCGCTGACTCGCCGGCGTGGCTTCTTTCATTTTTCATTTTTGTACAGAATAATTTTGTTGCTGCAACACACAATAACCTAGCGTTGACAATACGCTATAATCTAGTTACCGTAAGTCACAATAATCTAGCAATGAAAGAGATATGCAATGGCAACAACACCGGCACAACGCAGGCTTGCCGATGCTTTAACTGCCCTGAAAAAATTGCAGGACGACGGAAAAACCGCCATAAAATCAGGTGACTTGACGCGTATCCATCGCGAAAGTCTTGTCAAGAACGGTTTCCTCCGACCGATTGTCAAGGGTTGGTATATGCCCTGCCGACCTGGCGAAGAGACCGGTGAAAGCACACCATGGTATGCGGCGATGCGTGACTTCATCCAGAGCTATTGCACAGAGCGGTTTGGTGATCAATGGCATGTGTCAGCAGAATACTCACTGTTTCTGCACACGGGAAAGAGTATTACACCGCAGCAGGTTGTGATCCATTCGCCGCTTGGTCAAAACGGCCTGCTGAAGCTGCCTAACAATTGCTCGATTCTGGACTACAAGGTAAAGGATAATATTCCCGCCGGGAAAATCCAGGTGGTGGAACGAATCCGCGTTCTAACACTGCCGGTGGCACTCATCCGGGTGCCGGAAGCATTTTTCACTACCTATGCCCAGGATGCCCATATCGCTCTTCATCAGTTGCGGGATGCGTCGGATCTCAACCGGGAACTGCTTGAAGGGGGCCATAGCACTGTTGCCGGGCGTCTCGCCGGGGCCTTGCGGGCGTCGGGGCGCGGAGATCTCGCGGACAATGTGCTGGCAACCATGCGAGCGGCAGGATTTGTGGTCAATGAGTCAAATCCCTTCAGTGTCACACCGCCAAGCCTGGCGTTCTCCAGAGCCCAATCGCCCTACGTCCTGCGGATGCGTCTCATGTGGCAGGCAATGCGAGAGACCGTTCTGGACTCTTTCCCGCCAGAGCCCGGCATTCCGACCGACATTGAGAAATTCATGGAAGCCGTCGAGGAAAACTACAAGACCGATGCCTATCACTCTCTCTCAATCGAAGGGTACCGCGTCACCCCGGAACTTATTCAAAAAGTTGCCACCGGCGACTGGAATCCGGACAGTAATGACTCTGACGCGGAAATGAAGAACGCCATGGCAGCTCATGGCTACTGGCTTGCCCACAATGAGGTTAAGGCAACGATCAGAAGCATTTTGACAGGGGCAAAACCCGGTGCAGCTTTCCGCCGGGATCACCCTTCATGGTATCGCAGCCTTTTCGCGCCCAATGTCGATGCCGGATTCCTGAAACCGGCGGATCTTGCCGGTTACCGGACTGACAAGGTATTGATCAGGGGGGCAACCCATGTTCCGCCTTCCCAGGATGCAGTCCGTGACATGATGCCGGAATTGTGCGACCTGCTGGAGACTGAACCCAACGCAGCAGTACGAGCCGTTCTGGGACATTTTCTGTTTGTGTACATCCATCCGTATTTTGACGGCAATGGGAGATTGGGTCGCTTCCTGATGAATGCCATGCTGGCTTCTGGCGGGTATCCGTGGACGGTAATCCGGATTGAACAGCGGAGTGATTACATGGCGGCCCTTGAGGCAGCAAGTTCGCGTGGGGAAATTAAACCGTTTGTGGAATTTATCGCAAGTTCGATGCCGTTACCGCAAGGCCCCAATCTGAAATTGCGTCGTTAGGCGAGAGCAGCAGCGTGTTGGACAGCATCCTGGAATGAACGCTGCCGAGCTCATTCGGAAAAGGTTTCCGTCACTCCTTCGCTCCAGGCGGTCAGCATCCGCTTCCCTACTTCCTGAAACTCCGGGTGCCCCGCCATGTACGCAGCCACCATGTCCCGGGTGTCGTTCACTCCCTCCGCCACCTCTTCGATAATGTGCCCCACCTTACCAACCGGCAATGCAAGGTGAGTCACAGCAAATTTCTCCAGGGTCTTCCGGGGCCACCACTTCTTGGTGCCTGTCAGGGAGAGCGCAGGGACATCCCGAGGGATGTAGGCCGTCGTTGTTGCCATATCGTACACGGGTGCCAGCCGGACCGGCTGCCCGGGCCGTTCGTACAGTACACCGAAATTCTTCAGGTGGGCATCGCCATTCCGTATCATGCAGGACAGGACGAGGGAGGCGAAAAACTGTTCGCGGGATGACTGCAGGAACTCCCCCGATACGAAATCCTTGATCGACCGCGCTACCCGTTCATAGGTGCTGCCGTATTTCTGTGCCGTGCCCACGGCCTGCAGTGAGCACATATCCTCGAAGCCCAGGGGAGATCCTTCCGGGTCCAGGTCGAACCGCTTCATCACGAACAGCCCGCCGTTTTCCGAGAGATGGAATTCCGGCACCGGCAAGCCGGCCCGCCTGGCTGCGGTCATGCAGAAGAATTCATTCGCCGCCAGGTGCGGATAATCGGCTCCCCATGATTTCACGATGTAACCGCCGACGGCGGCGGTTCCCCGCTCCGTCGCGTCCAGCATGACCTTCGGCTGCACGCCGGAGATGCCGGACCGGAGGGCATACCTGGCTACCAGGTCGTGAAACAGTTCCTCCGTGTCGGGGTAGGACAACAGCTCTTCCAGCGATTCGGCAGTTTCCGCGATGCCGGGAGCAGAATCCTCCGGCAAGGAAAAGCGGTTGCGTCCGATCTGGTTGCCGCCGGTGATGCGGAGTATGGTCAGATCGTCTTCACCGGCGAGCTTTGCGATGGCGCGTCGGATAGTCTCAAGGAGCGCCCCTTCCGGCAGGTTCATCTGGAAAACAGGGTGGAGATCCCGACTCAGCCAGCTCTCCAGGCGCACCGGCATGGTGAGCGATACCTGGGCATCCAGTCGCTCGGCGGCCTGATCGTAGGCAAAGACATACTGCCGCTGGTCCATGGTCCGATCCAAAAGGCCGGCCCGGCAGGCAGCGGCCCATACAGCCAGAGCATGCGCGCTCATTTCTCGCCCCTAAGCTCATCCAAGGTCGGAGGGGCTCCAGCAGGCCGCACCCGCAGCTCCAGGCTGAGATACTCCAGTATCCTGATCAGCTTGCGGACGCCGATTTCCTGGACGGTTCCCGACTCGATCTGGCTGATCGTGGCGCGGCTCATCCCCAGATCCCTCGCCATCTTTTCCTGGGATATCTTCCGGCGCTTGCGCTCTTTGCGTATTTCTTCACCGATCATGAACATCATGGATGTATCATATGTGATGCAATAAACGCTTTCAAGTAAATATTGTTTTATATAGGGAACATTTTGGAGATGCCGCCAGCAGGCTCCCTTCCCCGCGCCAGGCGATTTGCAAACGTATCGGAGCGTGCATTTAGGTGTTGACGCATAATTGATTGGCAACCAATCCTTGACTCACCGATATACCGGTTATATTTTCGCTGAAAACACTAAGTGTATCGGTGGCCGATCATGCAGACGACACCGGCTCGGGAGCTGGCCTGTTTCCAGAAACCGCTGGAAGGGCATGAAGCCGCAGAATCAATACTGGTGACCAACGACTATGAAGATGTAATCGATACCACTGGCGGCAGGGTTCAGTGCATTCCGGCGGTAAAATTCATCATGGGATGAATGAATCCTACCTGGAGATATTCGGGCAGTGTGAGACACAATGCTGCTTTGAAACGCTCCAGTTCGAGGATTACGACAAGGTTGTGTTCAACTATTTTGATCCGGAAGAACAGAAGCAGCGTTGTAAAACCGTATTCCCCGAGGATTGCCGGAAGGCGTATGAGCTTGGGACAAGGCTGGTAGCGAAAGGTTGACCAATTGAGTATTAAAAAACCGGTATTCACTGCCTACGAAAAATTCGTCATCGCAATTCTTTCACTGCTGCAGTTCACCGTCATCCTGGATTTCATGGTTCTTTCACCCCTTGGCGCCATCCTGATGCCGGAGATGGGTATATCAACCTCGCAGTTCGGACTGGTTGTTTCAGTCTATGCGTTCAGCGCCGGGACATCAGGACTGCTTGCCGCCGGATTTGCCGACAGTTTCGACCGCAAAAAGATGCTCCTGTTCTTCTATCTCGGCTTTGTCCTGGGAACTCTCTTCTGCGGCGTTGCCCATACGTATCCGTTGCTGCTCTGCGCCAGAATTATCACCGGGATATTTGGTGGAGTCATCGGCTCGATCTCAATGGCAATAATCACCGACGCTTTCAGGATGGAAGTCCGTGGCCGGGTTATGGGCTTTGTGCAAATGTCCTTTGCCGCGAGCCAGGTCCTTGGCATTCCGATCGGTCTCTACCTTGCGACCAGTCTCAGCTGGCATGCCACGTTTCTGATGATTGCGGCACTGGCAGCTGTAATCGGGGTTCTCATTGCCCTGAAATTGAAGCCGATAACCGGCCACCTCAGTAGAAAGCATGACAAAAGCGCATTTCAGCACCTCTGGCATACGGCATCCAACCCCTTTTACATCCGCGGCTTCATGGCAACGATCCTGCTTGCCACCGGCGGCTTCATGATCATGCCGTTCAGCAGCGCGTTTCTGGTAAACAATGTCCTGATCCCGGAAACCAGGCTCTCGATAATTTTTTTCATCACCGGACTGTTTACCATTGTTACCAGCCCGATCCTGGGAAGACTCAGTGACCGGCTGGGGAAGTACCGAATCTTTGTTTTCGGCAGTCTGTTGTCGATGGTGATGGTGACGATCTATACCCACCTGGGACCGAATCCGATCTGGATAGTAATCCTGACGAACGTAATCCTTTTCATGGGGATCTCTTCCCGGATGATTTCATCATCCGCACTCATCTCCGGGGTGCCGAATGCCGAAGATCGCGGCGCATACATGGGGATAAACTCAGCGATACAGCAGGTCTCTGGAGGTATTGCCTCATTCGTGGCAGGGCTCATTGTCTTTCAGCCCGCACAGAACGCGCCGTTGCAGCATTACGATACCGTTGGCTATGTCACTGCATGTACCATGCTGATTACGATGGTTATGATGTATTTAATCGACCGGGAAGTAGCTAAAAAACTTAATATTATTCATGTCTGAACGGAGGAACGTATGTCCAAGGTAACAATAGTGGCAAAGGTCACGGCAAAGAGTGATCAGATAGAAGCGGTAAAGGCCGAACTCCTGAAAATGATCGCCCCAACCCGGCACGAGAATGGGTGCATCGAATACCGGTTGCACCAGGACAATGATAATCCGGAAGTTTTCATATTCTATGAGAACTGGGAATCTGCCGAATGTGTCGAAAGGCACATGAACTCACAGCACTTCAAGGCATACGTTGCCGCGGTGGCAGATCTGATCGCTGACAAGGCAGTGTACAGAATGACGGAAACAGTTTGAGAGACAAGAAGCGATGAACAATTCACTGCTCGATCATCCAACTCTTTCCGCCCGTTATTTCTATCCCTGGCCGAACCATTTCGAGAATCCGTTTTTCGTCACTGGCGATGGCTACCGCCTGGGGTGCCGCTACCTGAAGGTTTCCGATAATTTCCCGACGATCATTCATTTCCACGGCAACGGCGAGAGTGTTCAGGATTATCTGGGGGATTTCGAGCAGCGCATTGCCGGGTTGGGAGCCAATCTGTTGCTGGCTGAATTCCGTGGCTACGGCATGTCGAGCGGAGAGCCAGCGTTGGCCGCCATGCTGGAGGATGTCCGGCTGATCGTTGAAGCAAGCGCCATCCCGCCGGAAGATATCATCTTCTTCGGCAGGTCGCTCGGCTCCCTGTACGCCCTGCATGGCGCTTCACTGTATCCGCAGGCGGCAGGACTCATCATTGAAAGCGGGCTGGCCGATCCTCTTGAGCGGATTCTGGTCCGAATCGAACCGCGTGACGTGGGCGCAACTATGGATGAACTCAAGGCTGCAGTTGGCCGTCATTTTAACCAGCAGGCAAAAATCTCCTCGTTTACCGGCAGGGTGCTGATCATGCACACCCGCAATGACGACCTGGTATCGGTCAGTCATGCCGAGCGGCTCTACGAGTGGGCCAATGAGCCAAAGGAGCTGGTGATATTCCAGCGGGGCGACCACAACACTATCCTGCCGGCCAACGAAGAAGAATATTTTGCGAAAGTCAGAGATCTGGTCCGCCAGGTCTCGACAGGATTGCCAACGAAGAGTGATTCGTGAAAGCCATGGCTTATGACAAGTCAATTGAACTGCGGGTTGACTGCTTGATCAGGGGGACCAATGTCTGAACGGAGAAAGGTATGCCGGAATTACTGGATAGAGATGTGAGTCTTATTACATTCTTAAGGTCCGCAAGGTCATCAACCACATCCTTGAGGTGGATCTCCCCTTCGTGAACCGGATCGAGCCCCGGCAGATTTCCAAGATAAAAAAACTTCTCTACCTGCTGTCAACCGGTGTACCATTCGTGCCGAACATTCCCAAGCTGGCCGAAGCAACGGATATTTCCCGCCCGCGCCTGTACGAATACCTGGAAAAATTGCAGGATGCCCGGCTGCTGAATCTTGTCAGTTCAGGGAAGAGGCTACGAGGTTCTGACCAAACCGGAAAAGATCCTGCTGGAGAACAGTAACCTGATGTATGCCATTTCCGAAGAGGTAAATACCGGTTCACTGCGGGAACTGTTCTTCGTTAATCAGATCCGCAATGCCAGTACCATTCATCCGCAGTTGATCGAGAGCACTGTTGAGGTGTCGGGTCAAGGGGACTTTATCGTCAAAGGGCAGTACACCTTCGAGATCGGTGGCAAAGTGAAGGGCTTCCGGCAGATTAGTGGTGTTGAGAATGGGTATGTGGTGGCGGATGATATCGAAGTTGGTTTTAAGAACAAGCTGCCGTTGTGGGTGTTTGGGTTTATGTACTGACAGAGGAATTAGGTATGATGTCCCTGGAATTCCCCCGGAATTCCCCCGTCAGACGAGCTGGCTTTCAGATTAGGTAGCCTCGCTCTAAACCGTGAGCTACACCACCTTCCCAATCACTGGTGAGGAATGCACGAACGTTGTTGAAACAGTGAATGACCACGTCAGCGTAGATCGGATTCTTGACGTAATCCTCATCGTATCTGAATTCACGGTCTGTATTCTTCTGTTTTCTGAGAACATAAATTTGATCAATCTTAAACTTTTTTAAGTTAACTGCATCCGTGAGCTTCAACCACTCTGCTATTACTATGTACACAGCGTTTGGGTTTTTCTGTTTTAGTTGTTCTGCAGCTGTAGATGCGTCCTGAAGCATCGTTTTATCCAGATATGTTTTGCACTCTATTGCAACAGCTGGGATATCCCAATCATGCTCCTCTGGGACCTCAGAACCAAGACATTTCATTACAGCATTGACTGTAACTCCTATTGCAAAGTCATGATCTTTTCTCTCAATCAAAGCATAAGGAGTAAGTATCATTTGATTATACGAGGTGGCTCTAAAAAATATATCTTTGAAGGAATGAGACTTGCCAATCAAGGCAAACTCAGATATGGCGGCGACCATGTCTTTGAACAAATAGTACATGAACTCTTCTAAAACAGAAGAATGCAAGTTTGATCTGGAATCGAACTTCTCCGCATAATGCTGTTGATCAAGAAAGTCTTTATACTCGTTATTACCACGGCAATTAAATAGTGCATAAAAAGCCGGTTTGTGATATCGTTCGGGCATGGAAAAGATCGATGCACGAACACTGAATCAAGAAGCGCAGGAGGCCTTGCGGAACCAGATCATAAGGCTGCGCAGGGCTGG